>NZ_JASEWO010000064.1:0-22698 GCF_030024295.1 Pantoea sp. Pa-EAmG | reverse complement strand
TCGTCAATAATTCGCTGCTGTCTTTCAATCGGCAACATGACTTCCCTCCGATGGCTATAAATTACTGGATGCCGGAATGTGAAAATGTGGGCTGGGCACGAGTCCGCAGCGACCAACTGGCCCGGCGACATTAAGGTGATTTTCATAGGATTTTTTATGTAAATGAGATCTCTTTATTTCAAATTTGAGTGATCGCATTCACATAAATGCGCGTTATTACGCGAGGGAATGAGAGAGACCATGCACAGCGTTGACGCTCTGCCAGCACCATAGCATGACCGCTTATGACCGTTTGTGTGTATTTGACCGTTTTGTGAAGGGGGTAAAAATTGTCCGACGAATCCGATTGAGCAGAAATCAGCCGCACCGGATGATGGAGCTGTTGCGCTATTCCACACAGATCGCCCATAAGGCGACGGCTTTTTCAGCAGTTAACTTCGCTTTTCAGGCCACTTCACAGTTTCGGCCTGATGACCGCGCATGCATTGCGCTATCATTTTCTTTCCAGGAATCGGGGATCGTTTTTTTTCATGTCGTATTGGATGAAGTCGCTGCTTTTATTGCCCTTTCTGCTGATTGCCGGCGTACAGGCCGAGCCGCTGCAAAAGTCGTTTTCCGACTGGCAGATCACCTGCAACAACGCGGCGTTCTGCGTGGCACGCAGTTTTCCTGGCGATAATGGCCTGGTGATGACGATTTCGCGTCACGCCGGGGTCAACGATCGGCCACTGCTGCGCATTGATTACGGCAGCGCCTACAGCGGTGCATTGCCGGGCGCGGCGCTAAAAGACAACCTGCTGCTCGACCAGCGCCGCCTCAATCCGGACCTCAAACACTGGACGGTGGAGCCGCATCATCTGGCCACCAGCAACGCCATCGCCATCGACGAATTTCTCGCCCAGACGCTGGATGCCAGCAATTTACAGCTCACCTATAAAGCCAGCGCCACTATTCCGCTGCGCGGTATGAAAGCGGCGCTGCTGCTGATGGATGACGTACAGGGGCGGGTTAACGGTGCCAGCGCCTGGGTAAAGCGCGGTGATCGCGTGCAGTGGGATGTGCCACCGCCGCCCTCGATTCCACAGCTGCCGGCAGCGCTGCCCGCACCCGCGCCGCTGACGCAGCAGGAAACCACCGGCCTGATCGATTACGGAACCTGGCGCGTTAATACCGATAACTGCTCGCTCGATCCGCTGCGGCGGGAAGTCAGCGTTGCGCCACTCACCGACAGCAAAGCGCTGCTGCTGATAAGCTGCGAAACCGGGGCCTACAACGTGATCGATCTGGCGTTTGAAGTCACGCGCAGCCAGCCGTATGTGTCGCGCGGCATCACGCTCAACCTGCCGTTTACCCCGCCGTCGCGCACTGATAATCAGCTGGAGCTGGTGAACGCCGAGTTCGATGCCAGTAACGGCCAGCTGTATACCTTCAGTAAAGGGCGCGGTCTGGGCGACTGCGGTGTGGCCACACGCTGGCAGTTTGATGGTAATGCTTTCGTACTGGCGGAGTATGCGGAGGAGAAGACTTGTGACGCCTGGCATAGTAGTGATGACTGGCCCACCCTCTGGGTCACTCAGTAATCCCCGTCATCCTTCGCACTGCAGGGGCGTTGGCTGCGGCTGTTCACCCCGGTCACTTACCTGAGTAAGCTCCCGGGGATGCCCATCCTTGCCGCCTTCCTGCAGCACGAATGATTTAGGGGAGGGTTCGCAGTAACTGCTCGTCATAACTCACGCTTTGGCTACGGTGACATGACATCAGCTGTTAAAGACTTAGCGGATATTGCCGATCATCATCGGTGAGCCCGTCTGGTTGCCCACCAGCTCAGCCAGCATGTTGTTGACGCCATCGCTCATCGGGGTGAAGCGGGTCAGCGGCGAGCGCGTCACCACGACAAATACGCCGACGTTGTGCTGTGGCACCATCGCCATGTAGGTGATGAAGCCGCCGCCGCCGCCGGTTTTCTGAATGATGCCCGGATGGCCCGCCTTCGGTGCCATGTAAACCCAGCCCATGCCCAGCGCGTCGGCGCGTCCTGGCACGTCCATGCCTTCCACTTTGGTCAGCTGGTCGCGGCGATAAATCAGCGTTTGCAGCCGATCGATCTGCGGCGTGCGGTGATTCACCGCCGAGTTGAGAAACTGCTGCATCCAGCGTCCCATATCGTCCGGCGTGGAATACACGCCGCCGCTGCCGATGGCTGCCAGCGTGTTATTGCACGGGCTGGCCCCTTTTTCGGCAATCATCAGGCGCTGACACTGATCCGGTGATGGCGTGAAGGTGGTATCCTTCATGCCGAGCGGACGCGTCACCAGCTGCTGCAGCAGCGCCGGATAAGGCATGCCGGCGGCTTTAGCCAGCGCATCGCCCAGCAAATCGAAGGCGAGGTTGGAATAGGCTGCCTGCGTGCCCGGCGCGGCTTTGAGCTGTGCGCCGCGCAGCCACTGCCAGCGGTCGGCTTTGGTTGGCCAGACAAACACCGGACGATGCGGTTTGCCGCCCGGCTGCTCGCGCGGCAGGCTGCTGGTGTGGGTGGCGAGATTGATCAGCCGAATCGGCTGGCCGTTGTACGTCGGTACGCGGGCGCCCGGCGGCGCGTATTTGCTCAGCGGATCGTCAAGGCGAATCTGGCCGCGCTCGGCCATCTTCACCATCACTTCGCTGGTCATCAGTTTGCTCAGCGAGGCGATACGGATCAGTGAGTCCTGCTGTGGGCGCACGTTATTGCCGGGACGGGTTTCGCCGAAGCTGGCGAACACGCGCTGGTTACCGTCAATTGCCACCAGCGCCATACCGGTCGCACCGCTGCCATAAAAGATATGTTCGGCATAGCGATCAACAATCTGCGAGGCCAGCAGCGGATCGGGCGATACCTGCGCCGCGCTGGTAAAGGGCAGCACGGCAACCATTAAGGCCAGTAAAAAAGGAGTACGTTTTTTCAACGGGAAAGCGTCCGCTATAGGAATCGGAGGAAAACCTATAGTAATCAGTTTGCGCAAAGCGGGAAGGGGGCGGGGCGGATTTTTTTCTGTATCAGGCTGTGAAATAAAACGGCCCTCTCCCGGCAGCGGGAAAGGGCCAGACACTCAGGCAGGCTTAAGCAGCGATTCGGCGTGGCTCACCACGTTCTCAACGGTAAAGCCAAAGGCCGGGAACAGCTTGCCGGCTGGCGCCGATTCGCCGAAGGTGGTCATGCCGACAATTTTGCCGTCGATGCCGACGTATTTGTACCAGTAGTCGGCAATACCGGCTTCAACCGCCACGCGCGCACGCACGGTGGAAGGCAGCACCGATTCACGGTAGGCCACGTCCTGTTTATCGAACACGTCGGTGCTCGGCAGCGACACCACGCGCACCTTATGGCCGTCGGCGCTGAGTTTCGCTTCGGCGCCCAGCGTGATCTCCACTTCGGAACCGGTGGCAATCAGGATGACGTCCGGCGTGCCGTCACAATCCTTGAGGATGTAACCACCGCGCGCGATGTTCTCTACCTGTTGCGCGCTGCGCTCCGGCTGCAGCAGGTTCTGACGCGACAGAATCAACGCGGTCGGACCGTGATGGCGCTCAATCGCCGCTTTCCACGCCACGGCGGTCTCGACCTGATCGCACGGTCGCCAGGTGCTGAAGTTTGGCGTCACGCGCAGACTGGCCAGCTGTTCAACCGGCTGGTGCGTCGGGCCATCTTCGCCCAGACCAATTGAGTCGTGGGTGTAGACCATAATCTGGCGCGCTTTCATCAGGGCGGCCATGCGCGCTGCGTTACGCGCGTATTCGACGAACATCAGGAAGGTGGCGGTATAAGGCACAAAGCCACCGTGATGCGCGATACCGTTGGCAATCGCCGTCATGCCAAATTCGCGTACGCCGTAATGAATGTAGTTACCGGCGTGATCCTCTTTGATCGGCTTCGAACCGGACCAGATGGTGAGGTTGCTGGGCGCGAGGTCGGCGGAACCGCCGAGGAACTCCGGCAGCAATTTACCGAAGGCTTCCAGCGTGTTCTGTGAGGCTTTGCGGCTGGCGATTTTCTGCGGGTTAGCCTGCAGATCGCGAATGAACTGGCTGGTTTTGTTTTCCCAGTCAGCCGGCATTTCGCCCTTCAGGCGGCGGCTGAATTCATCCGCCAGCTGCGGATGCGCCTGATGATAAGCCGTGAACTTATCTTCCCAGGATTTCTCCTGCGCGGCCCCGGCTTCTCTGGCATCCCACTGCTGATAAATATCCTGCGGGATTTCGAACGGACCGTAGTTCCAGCCGAGCTGTTTACGCGTCAGCGCCACTTCTTCTTCGCCGAGCGCGGCCCCGTGCGACTCCTCTTTGCCGGCTTTGTTTGGCGAGCCAAAGCCGATCACCGTGCGGCAGATAATCAGCGAAGGCTTGTCGGTGACGCTTTGCGCTTCTTTGATGGCCGCCGCGATGGCGTCCGGATCGTGGCCGTCGATGCCTTCGGCGCTGCCCACCACGTGCCAGTTATAAGCTTCAAAACGCTTGTGGGTGTCGTCGGTAAACCAGCCTTCGGTTTCGCCGTCGATGGAGATACCGTTGTGATCGTAGAAGCCAATCAGTTTGCCGAGGCCCAGCGTGCCGGCCAGCGAACAGACTTCATGTGAGATGCCTTCCATCAGACAGCCGTCGCCCATAAACACATAGGTAAAGTGATCGACGATATCGTGGCCAGGCTGGTTAAACTGGGCCGCCAGCGTGCGCTCGGCAATCGCCAGACCGACAGCGTTGGCCAGCCCCTGGCCGAGCGGGCCGGTGGTGGTTTCAACGCCCGGCGTGTAGCCAATTTCCGGGTGGCCCGGCGTTTTTGAGTGCAGCTGGCGGAAGTTTTTCAGCTCTTCCAGCGGCAGATCATAGCCGGTGAGATGCAGCAGGCTATACAGCAGCATCGAGCCATGCCCGTTAGACAGAATGAAGCGATCGCGATCCGCCCAGGCCGGGTTGGTCGGGTTGTGCTTCAGGAAGTCGCGCCACAGCACTTCGGCGATATCAGCCATGCCCATCGGCATACCTGGGTGGCCGGAATTTGCTTTCTGTACCGCATCCATGCTCAGGGCGCGGATCGCGTTAGCCAACTCTCTGCGTGAAGACATAGGGTTCTCCCTTGTAATTGGGCAAAAGCGGACGGGCCGCAACCCGTCCGGCAGAAGGTGAGTTCAGGATTACAGGCGGGCGGCCAGCACGTCTTCCAGCTTCTGCTGGTCGACGGCAAACTGGCGGATACCGTCGGACAGTTTCTCCACGGCCATCGCATCCTGGTTATGCTCCCAGCGGAACTCCGCTTCGGAGAGCGGTGCCGGCTGGTGGAAGCACTCGGTTGATGGCTCCAGTTTGCGCTCCACCGGCGCTTCGCTGTTGGCCAGCTCTTCCAGCAGGTTCGGGGAGATGGTCAGGCGATCGCAGCCGGCCAGTGCCACAATCTGCTCCACTTTACGGAAGCTGGCACCCATGATGACGGTGTTGTAACGGTGCTTTTTGTAGTAGTCGTAAATACGACGCACCGATTTAACGCCCGGATCTTCGTCGACCACATACGGGTCGAGCGGTTTGCGCGTGTTGTACCAGTCGTAGATTCGGCCGACAAACGGCGAAATCAGGAACACGCCGGCTTCGGCACAGGCGCGCGCCTGGGCGAAGGAGAACAGCAGCGTCAGGTTACAGTTGATGCCGTTCTTCTCCAGCTCTTCCGCCGCTTTGATGCCTTCCCAGGTGGACGCCAGTTTGATCAGAATACGTGAGCGGTCGATGCCGTTCTCTTCATACAGGCGGACCAGTTTCTCCGCTTTGGTCACACACATGCCACGATCGAAAGAGAGGCGCGCATCCACTTCGGTCGAAACACGGCCCGGTACGCTTTTCAGAATTTCCATACCGAGGTTGATCGCCACTTTGTCACTGGCGTTGATGATTTGCGTCTCTTTGCTGCCGCCCTGTTTTTTCGCATAGTCGATAGCGTCATCAATCAGATGTTTATAAGCATCGAGACCGGCAGCTTTCAGGATCAACGAAGGGTTGGTGGTGGCGTCTTCCGGGTGGTAATGGCGAATGGATTCGATGTCGCCGCTGTCCGCCACCACGGTGGTGAACTGTTTCAATGCATCTAGCTGGTTCATCGCTTAACTCCTTGATTAGCAATAATGTGGGCAAAACAGGCACCCGGGCAGTCATCGTCTTAGGTGCGCCCTTATCGGGGAAGGGAGGTTCCACACAGTGCAACAGACGCCGGATGAAGAAAATGCGTTTTCTCTGATTGTGACGTCGGGGCGCGTTTCTGATAGTCAGGCCTGCCTGATCGGTTCAGCTCAGCGTTTTGCCACCCTTAAGCATAGCAGGCTGTCCCAAAGCCGCAGGCGAAGCCGTGGCAATCCGTGCCCTGGCGACTGTGCGTTCTTTGAGCGCCTTCACCCTCTTTTGCGCCGCGCGTTCTTATACTGAGGGCTTTTCAGCCGTGCAAAAGGATGTCTGATGGACGATCAACTCAAGCAAAGCGCGCTCGATTTTCACCAATATCCCACCCCCGGAAAAATTCAGGTGTCACCCACTAAGCCGCTGGCGACGCAGCGCGATCTGGCACTGGCCTATTCCCCCGGTGTGGCGGCACCCTGTCTGGAAATTGCCGCCGATCCGCTGGCCGCGCACAAATACACCGCGCGCGGCAATCTGGTGGCGGTGATCTCCAACGGCACGGCGGTGCTGGGGCTCGGTAATATTGGCGCGCTGGCCGGCAAGCCAGTGATGGAAGGCAAGGGCGTGCTGTTCAAAAAGTTTGCCGGTATTGATGTGTTCGACATCGAAATCGACGAGCACGACCCGGACAAGCTGATTAAGGTGATTGCCGCGCTGGAGCCGACGTTCGGCGGCATCAACCTTGAGGACATCAAAGCGCCGGAGTGTTTTTACATTGAGCAGCAGCTGCGGCAGCGCATGCAGATTCCGGTGTTTCATGACGATCAGCACGGCACGGCCATCATCTGTACCGCGGCAGTGCTTAACGGCCTGACCATCGTGAATAAGGCGATTGCTGACGTGCGGCTGGTGGTGTCGGGCGCTGGCGCGTCAGCCATTGCCTGCCTCAATCTGCTGGTGGCGCTTGGCATGCAGCAGAAAAATATCGTGGTGTGTGATTCAAAAGGGGTGATTTATCGCGATCGCGAAGCGGACATGACGCCGACCAAAGCCGCCTATGCCGTGGAGGATAGCGGGGCGCGCACGCTGGATGAGGTAATTGGCGGCGCGGATATTTTCCTCGGCTGCTCCGGTCCGAAAGCGCTGACGCCAGCGATGGTGCAGAAGATGGCGCCAAATCCGCTGATTCTGGCGCTGGCCAATCCGGAGCCGGAGATCATGCCGCCGCTGGCGAAGCAGGTGCGGCCGGATGCGATTATCTGTACCGGGCGCTCGGATTTCCCCAATCAGGTGAATAACGTGCTGTGCTTCCCGTTCATCTTCCGCGGCGCGCTGGACGTCGGTGCCACCGCCATCAACGAAGAGATGAAGCTGGCGGCGGTGCATGCGATTGCCGCCCTGGCGCAGGCGGAACAGAGCGACGTGGTAGCGTCCGCTTACGACGATCAGGATCTGAGCTTTGGCCCGGAATACCTGATTCCCAAACCGTTCGATCCGCGCTTGATTGTGCAGATAGCCCCGGCCGTCGCCAGAGCAGCGATGGATTCCGGCGTGGCGACGCGACCGATTGCTGACTTTGACGCCTACCGCGAGCAGCTCACCGAGTTCGTGTATAAAACCAATCTGTTCATGAAGCCGATCTTCTCGCAGGCGCGTAAAGCGCCGCAGCGCGTGGTGCTGGCGGAAGGCGAAGAGGTGCGGGTGCTGCACGCCACTCAGGAGCTGGTGTCGCTCGGGCTGGCGAAGCCGATCCTGATTGGTCGTCCCAACGTGATTGCCATGCGTTTACAGAAGCAGGGGCTGAAAATCGAGGCCGGGCGTGATTTTGAGATCGTGAACAACGAGTCCGATCCGCGCTTCAAGGAGTACTGGAATGAATATTATCAGCTGATGAAGCGGCGCGGCGTCACGCCGGAAACCGCCCAGCGCGCGGTGATTGGCAATCCCACGCTGATCGGCGCCATCATGGTGCATCGCGGCGAAGCGGACGCGATGATTTGCGGTACCATCGGCGACTACCGCGAACATTATGACGTGGTGGAGAAGGTGTTTGGCTTCCGCGATGACGTCAAGGTCGCCGGGGCGATGAACGCGCTGCTGCTGCCGAGCGGCAACACGTTTATTGCCGATACTTATGTGAATGAGGATCCCAGCGCTGAGCAGCTGGCGGATATCACGCTGCTGGCGGCAGAAACCGTGCGGCGTTTCGGCATCGAACCGCGCGTGGCGCTGCTGTCGCACTCCAGTTTTGGCACTTCGAATGCCCCCGGCGCGCGGAAGATGCGCGAGGCGCTGGCGCTGATTCAGCAGCGAGCGCCGGAACTGGAGATTGACGGCGAGATGCACGGCGATGCAGCGCTGGTGGAGAGTATTCGTCGCGAGCTGATGCCGGACAGCCCGCTGAAAGGTACCGCCAATCTGCTAATCATGCCGAACGTTGAGGCCGCACGCATCAGCTACAACCTGCTGCGCGTGTCCTGCTCGGAAGGGGTGACGGTGGGGCCGGTGCTGATGGGCATCCGCAAGCCGGTGCATGTGCTGACGCGCATCGCCTCGGTGCGGCGCATTGTTAACATGGTGGCGCTGGCGGTGGTGGAGGCGCAGACCGAGCCGTTGTGACCGGCAGGGCAACCCCACGGGGGCGCGTTTTAGCGGATTATTCCGCAAGGTGCGCATAAATGCGCACCTGGCTTATTTTTCCAGCCCCAGCCAATCCTGCACCGGCAGGAAATCGCGGGTCAGCGCGGCTTCCGGGGAGTCGTCGGCGGGTTGATAATCATATTCCCAGCGCACCAGCGGCGGCATCGACATCAGAATCGATTCGGTGCGACCGCCGGTCTGCAGACCGAACAGCGTGCCGCGATCCCACACCAGATTAAACTCAACGTAGCGGCCCCGGCGATAAAGCTGGAACTGACGCTCGCGCTCGCCCCACGCCAGTTCTTTGCGCTTCGCTACAATCGGCTGATAGGCCTGCATGAAACCGTTGCCGACCGCCTGCATGAAATCAAAGCAGTGATCAAAATCCGGCGTATTCAAATCATCAAAAAACAGGCCGCCAATGCCGCGCTGCTCGTTGCGGTGTTTCAGGTAGAAGTAGTCGTCACACCACTTTTTGTAGCGCGCATAGACGTCGTCGCCAAACGGCTGGCACAGATCGAACGCGGTCTGATGCCAGTGCCGGGCATCTTCTGTGAAACCGTAATAAGGGGTGAGATCGAAACCGCCACCAAACCACCAGACCGGATCGGCGCCCGGCTTTTCGGCAATGAAAAAGCGCACGTTGGCGTGGCTGGTTGGCACATACGGATTTTCCGGGTGTACCACCAGCGACACGCCCATCGCTTCGAAGCTGCGGCCCGCCAGCTCCGGGCGGTGCGCGGTGGCTGACGCGGGCATCTGCTCGCCATACACATGGGAGAAATTAACCCCAGCCTGCTCGAACACCTTGCCATTACGCAGCACGCGGCTGCGTCCACCGCCGCCGCCGGGGCGTTGCCAGGTGTCTTCGGCAAAGCTGGCGCTGCCGTCTTCCGCCGCCAGACCGGCGCAAATATCATCCTGCAGCGCCAGCAGATAGGCTTTGACGCGCGAAATATCGGGATTGCTCATGGCTCACTCATTGCAAAAATTTGCCGCGATTCTAGCACAAAACGCTATCAGGCCTGGCGACGATCGTACTCATCAAAGTAATTGACGATACCGTCGGCAATCGCCCGGGCAATTTTCTGGCGAAACGCCGTGGTGCCCAACAGCTGTTCTTCACGCGGGTTGGTGATAAACGAGGTTTCCACCAGCACCGACGGAATGGACGGGGATTTTAGCACCGCGAACGCCGCCTGCTCGGTGTGCTGGCTGTGCAGGTGATGCACCGGACGAATCTGGTCCAGCACGTGTTTACCCAGCGTCAGGCTGTTGCGGATGGTATCGGTCTGCACCAGGTCGAACAGGATCTGGTTAAGGTAATTATCTTTTTCCTGCACCGCCGCGCCGCCCACTTTATCGGCGTCGTTTTCGCGCTGCGACATATAGCGCGCCATGGCGCTGCTGGCACCGCGATTGGAGAGGGCGAACACCGATGCACCGTTGGCTTCCGGGCTGGTGTAGCCGTCGGCGTGAATCGACATAAACAGGTTGGCGCCGTGCTGATGCGCAATCTCCACGCGCTGGTAGAGCGGAATGAAGTGGTCGCTGTCGCGCGTCAGCCGCACTTCCACCTTCGGGTGGTTCTGCAGCAGCGTACGCACGGTGTTGGCGATCTCCAGTACGATGTGCTTCTCTTCTGAGCCTTCCTGACCCACCGCGCCAGAATCAATGCCGCCGTGACCGGGATCGATCATCACAATGCGCTTGCCGCTGGTGGCCGGTTTCGGCGGTGTATGGCGTGCGCTGACGGGCACTGCCGCGCGCGTTTCCTGCGCCTGGACCGCGCGCGGCGACAGCACCGCCAGCGCCAGGCCGGAGAGGATCAGCTGGCGGCGATTGGTCAGGCGCCGCAACAGTGAAATCTTGTTCATTAACATGTCCCTGAGAGTAAACCTGCCCCGTGTTATAGCTTAAGCGCCGTCCGGCGGCGACTGCCGAACCATTTCAGGACATTACTTTGTATTTCAGGCCGCGAATCGCTATTTAGCCGTTTTTTTCAGCCGTTGCGCCCTGCGAGGGTTGCGCCTGGCAAAGAATGCGTGATAATCAGCGAATTGTGCCTCATTGCAGGGTAACGCCGATGGAAATTCGCTCCTTCCGCCAGGAAGATTTTGAAGAAGTCATTACGCTCTGGGAGCGTTGCGATCTGTTACGGCCGTGGAACGATCCGGAACTCGACATCGAACGCAAAATGAACCATGACCCGGAGCTGTTTCTGGTGGCTGAGGTAGGCGGCGAGGTCGTGGGCACGCTGATGGGCGGCTACGATGGCCATCGCGGCTCCGCCTACTATCTGGCGGTGCACCCTGATTATCAGGGCCGGGGATTTGCCAATGCGCTGATGAACCGGCTGGAGAAAAAGCTGATTGCGCGCGGCTGCCCGAAAATCCATCTGATGGTGCGCGAAGAGAACGATCAGGTGGTGGCTTTCTACGAGAAGCTGGATTACGAGCCGGTCGACTCACTGCTGCTGGGCAAACGCCTGATTGAAGACCGTGAATACTGATTCCACTCGTCGCGCGGCCGGGTTTCTGCCCGCCATGCAGCAACAGCGAATAAACTTTTTGCCGGTTTGCGACTCCAACAGGCACGCCAGTCGGCACAAAAGAAAGGAGTTTGCATGAAAGTTGTTCGTCCCGCCCTGCTGGTCAGCGCCCTGGTGCTGGCCGGTTGCGCCAGTTCCGGTTCCTCTTCCCCTGCCAGCACCAGCGAAAGTCACTGGTACAATCCGCTCAGCTATCACTGGTCGGCGCTCAATCCGTTTAGCTGGTTTGGCAGTTCGCTCACCGTCACCGAGCAGGGCGTCGCCGGGCTGAACAGCAACACGGCAATGTCGGAGTCCGCCATTAGCGCCGCGCTGAACAATGATTATCAGCTGCGTCAGGGCATGCGCACGCAGAACGGGCAGGTAGTGGATTTCTGGCAGGCGCTGGATGACGGTAAGGTTAAGCTGGTGATTAATGGCCAGCGTAGCGTCGAGCGCATTGAAGTGCTCGATAGCGATGCGCGCAGCGCCGACGGCAGTAAAATCGGTGATGCGTTCAGCGATAAATTCAGCAAAGCGTTTGATAATTGCAAAATGGTTGCCGGGCTGGATGTGCGCGATGTTGAGTGCCGCGCGCCGGGTAGTCAGCATATCGCCTATATCTACAGCGGCGAGTGGCACGGTCCGACCGGGCTGATGCCGTCAGATGATACGTTAAAAAGCTGGAAAATCAGTAAGATCGTCTGGCAGCGTTAACTGGCGAAAAAATTGCGTTAACGCATCTTCTGCGCAGGGCTTTCCGGTATGATACCGGCGAAAAACGCCGTTAACTTTTATGCCGGAGAGCATTGTCATGTCTCAGTTTCAGAGCGGGATCCTGCTGGAGCACCGCCGTTTTGCCATTTGGCTGGAAGCCCGCGCCACCGGCGACCTCGCTGCGCTGCGTCAGGGTTGCCACGCCTTTCTGCAACAGCTGGCTGCGCTACAGCAGCAATTCCCGGACGCCGGCCTTGGTGCGGTCATCGCCTTTGGTGATGCGCTGTGGCGCGATCTGCAGGGCACCGACTCAGCTCCCGAACTCAAAGCTTTCACGCCGCTCGGCAAAGGTGCGGCACCGGCGACCCAGCGCGATCTGTTGATCCATATTCAGTCGCTGCGTCACGACGTGAACTTTTCGCTGGCGCAGGCGGCGCTGACGGCGTTTGCCAGCGCGGTCGCCATTGAAGAAGAGACGCACGGTTTCCGCTGGGTCGAAGATCGCGATCTTTCCGGTTTTGTTGATGGCACCGAAAACCCGCAGGGCGAGGCGCGCCAGCAGGTGGCGATCATTGCTGACGGCCCGGATGCCGGCGGCAGCTATGTGTTTACCCAGCGCTGGGAGCACAACCTGCCGCAGTTCAACCGGCTGGCGATTGATAAGCAGGAAGCGATTATTGGCCGCACCAAACAGGACAATGAAGAGCTGCCGGGCGATCAGCGGCCGGCGACGTCGCACCTGAGTCGCGTGGATTTGAAAGAAGCGGGCAAAGGCCTGAAGATTCTGCGCCAGAGCCTGCCGTACGGCACCGCCAGCGGTCGCCACGGTCTCTATTTTATTTCGTACTGTCATCGTCTGTATAACATTGAGCAGCAGCTGCTGAGCATGTTTGGCGAGCGCGACGGCAAGATGGATGCCATGTTACGGTTCACCAAACCGGTGAGCGGCAGCTACTTCTTTGCCCCTTCGCTGACGGCGCTGCAGGCGCTGTCACGTTAATCCATCGCGTTTTACCGGTGCGCCGCCGTGCGCACCACATCCCCGCTTGACGCGGCTCAGTTAATCCCGCCCTGCGCATAAACTCTGCCGCTGGCTTATGCCTTTTTAGACTTTGAAATCCCTAAACGATATATAAAACCGTTACAGCTTTCGCCAGAGTTATAAATACACTGACAGCATCTAATGGCATAGGCTCGAACTCCATTTCTCAGGGTGCAGCATGACACGTTCGGTTTCGAAAAAATGGCTTGGCGGTATAGCGCTGTCGCTGAGTTTAGCGGGCGCGGCACAGGCAACAGAGCTGCTCAATAGCTCTTACGATGTGTCACGTGAACTGTTTGTTGCCCTGAATGCGCCGTTTGAACAGCAGTGGAACGCGGCGCACCCTGACGACAAGCTGACCATTAAACAGTCACATGCGGGCTCCTCAAAACAGGCGCTGGCCATTCTGCAGGGGTTGCGTGCCGATGTCGTGACCTATAATCAGGTGACCGATGTGCAGGTGCTGCACGACAAAGGTAACCTGATCCCGGCCGACTGGCAGAGTCGTCTGCCCAACAGCAGCTCACCGTTTTATTCCACCATGGCCTTCCTGGTGCGCAAGGGGAATCCCAAGCAGATTCATGACTGGGCCGATCTGGCGCGCGATAACGTGAAGCTGATTTTCCCGAATCCGAAAACCTCCGGTAACGGCCGTTACACTTATCTGGCTGCGTGGGGCGCTGCCGACCAGGCGGACGGCAAAGATCAGGCCAAAACCGAAGCGTTTATGACGAAGTTCCTGAAGAACGTCGAAGTGTTTGATACCGGCGGCCGTGGTGCCACCACCACTTTTGCCGAGCGCGGGCTGGGTGATGTGCTGATCAGCTTTGAATCGGAAGTGAACAATATCCGTAACCAGTACGGTAAAGACCAATACGAAGTGATTGTGCCGAAAACCAACATCCTTGCTGAATTCCCGGTCGCGTGGGTCGATAAGAACGTCGAACACAACGGGACGGAGGAAGCGGCGAAAGCCTATCTTAACTACCTCTACACGCCGCAGGCGCAGAAAATCATCACCGGCTTTTACTATCGCGTGAACAACCCGCAGCTGATGGCGGAGCAGAAAGATCGCTTCCCGCAGACTGCGCTGTTCAATGTTAATGACGCGTTTGGCGGCTGGCCGCAGGTGATGAAAACCCACTTCGCCAGCGGCGGTGAGCTGGATAAATTACTGGCAGCGGGGCGCGGCTGATGTTGGCTTCTGCACAGAAACGCGTTCTGCCCGGCTTTGGCCTCAGCCTCGGCACCAGCCTGCTGTTTACCTGCCTGATTCTGCTGCTGCCGATCAGCGCGCTAATCATGCAGCTGTCGCAGATGACGCTGGCGCAGTACTGGCAGGTGATCAGCAATCCGCAACTGGTGGCGGCGTATAAAGTCACGCTGCTGTCAGCGGGCGTGGCCTCGCTGTTTAACGCGGTGTTTGGCATGCTGATGGCGTGGATCCTGACCCGCTATCGTTTTCCCGGCCGTACGCTGCTGGATGGCCTGATGGACCTGCCGTTTGCGCTGCCGACGGCGGTGGCCGGCCTGACGCTGGCCGGGCTGTTTTCGGTTAACGGCTGGTACGGTCAGTGGCTGGCGCATTTTGATATCAAAGTGTCTTACACCTGGCTCGGTATCGCAGTAGCGATGGCTTTCACCAGCATTCCGTTTGTGGTGCGTACCGTGCAGCCGGTGCTGGAAGAGTTAGGCCCGGAGTATGAGGAAGCGGCGGAAACCCTTGGTGCCACACCGTGGCAGAGTTTCCGGCGCGTGGTGCTGCCGGAAGTCGCGCCGGCGCTGCTGGCCGGGACCGCGCTGTCGTTTACCCGCAGCCTCGGTGAATTTGGCGCGGTGATCTTTATCGCCGGTAACATCGCCTGGAAAACTGAAGTGACCTCGCTGATGATTTTTGTTCGCCTGCAGGAGTTTGATTATCCGGCCGCCAGCGCCATCGCTTCGGTGATCCTCGCGGCGTCGTTGCTGCTGCTGTTTGCGATTAACACCCTGCAGAGCCGCTTTGGCCGCCGTCTGGGAGGTCACTGATGGCTGAGATTTCACAGATCAATCATGCCGAGCGTCAGCCGGTGAACTGGGGCAAATGGCTGCTGATCGGCATTGGCGTGCTGGTATCGATTGGCCTGCTGGTGGTGCCGATGGTCTCCATCTTCTGGGAGGCGCTGGGGCAGGGCATCGGCAAGGCTTTTAGCAACCTGCAGGATGGTGACATGCTGCATGCCATCTGGCTGACGGTGCTGGTGGCGCTGATTACCGTGCCGGTTAACCTGGTGTTCGGCACGCTGCTGGCCTGGCTGGTGACGCGCTTTACTTTCCCCGGTCGCCAGCTGCTGCTGACGCTGTTCGATATTCCGTTTGCCGTGTCGCCGGTGGTGGCCGGTCTGATGTATCTGCTGTTCTGGGGTGTGAACGGCCCGGCTGGCGGCTGGCTTGATGCGCACAACATCCAGGTGATGTTTGCCTGGCCAGGTATGGTGCTGGCGACGATTTTCGTTACCTGTCCGTTTGTGGTGCGCGAGCTGGTGCCGGTGATGCTGAGCCAGGGCAGCCACGAAGATGAAGCCGCCGTGCTGCTGGGCGCGTCTGGCTGGCAGATGTTCCGCCGCGTGACGCTGCCAAATATCCGCTGGGCGCTGCTATACGGCGTGGTACTGACCAACGCGCGTGCCATCGGCGAATTTGGTGCGGTATCGGTAGTGTCCGGCTCCATTCGCGGCGAAACCTATACCTTACCTTTACAGGTTGAATTACTGCATCAGGATTACAACACCGTGGGCGCTTTTACCGCCGCCGCGCTGCTGACCCTGATGGCAATTGTGACGCTGTTTCTGAAAAGCGTGGTGCAGTGGCGATTAGAGCATCAGCAGAAGCGCCAACAGGAGGAAAATCATGAGCATTGAGATTAAACACATTAATAAAGCATTTGGCCGCACGCCGGTGCTGAACGATATCTCTCTGGATATTCCTTCCGGCAAGATGGTGGCGCTGCTCGGACCGTCCGGTTCAGGTAAAACCACGCTGCTGCGCATTATCGCCGGGCTGGAGCACCAGAACAGCGGGCAGATCCATTTTCATGGCAAAGACGTCAGCCGCACGCACGCGCGCGATCGTCAGGTCGGCTTTGTGTTTCAGCACTATGCGCTGTTCCGCCATATGACGGTGTTCGACAACATTGCCTTTGGCCTGACGGTGCTGCCGCGCCGCGAGCGTCCGAACAGCGCCGAAATTAACCAGCGCGTTACCCGTCTGCTGGAGATGGTGCAGCTGGCACATCTGGCCAACCGCTACCCGGCACAGCTCTCCGGTGGGCAGAAACAGCGCGTGGCGCTGGCGCGTGCGCTGGCGGTTGAGCCGCAGATTCTGCTGCTGGACGAACCCTTTGGCGCGCTGGATGCCCAGGTGCGTAAAGAGCTGCGCCGCTGGCTGCGTCAGCTGCATGAAGAGCTTAAATTTACCAGCGTGTTTGTGACCCACGACCAGGAAGAAGCGATGGAAGTAGCGGATAGCGTGGTGGTAATGAGTCAGGGCAATATTGAGCAGGTGGGCGCACCGGATGACGTGTGGCGCGAGCCCGCGACCCGCTTCGTGCTGGAGTTCCTTGGCGAAGTGAACCGCTTTGACGGCGAAGTGCACGGCTCGCAGTTCCATGTTGGCGCACATCGCTGGCCGCTGGGCTATACGCCAGCGCATCAGGGCGATGTGGAGCTGTTCCTGCGTCCGTGGGAAGTGGACGTGTCACGCCAGAGTAGCCTGGAGACGCCGTTACCGGTGCAGGTGCTGGAGATCAGTCCGCGTGGCCACTTCTGGCAGCTGGTGGTTCAGCCCGTCGGCTGGCAGAGCGAGCCAATCTCGGTGGTATTCGCCGGTGAACAGACGGCGCCAATCCGCGGCGAACGGCTGTTTGTTGGTCTGCAACAGGCACGTATCTATCAGGGCACCACGCCGCTGCGCCCGGTTGCCTTTGCCGAAAGCGCCTGATATTTTTGTCACTCCTTCGGGCGGGATTTTCCCGCCCGATTTATTTGTACTCCTTTCGGCTGGAATGACACCGTGACCACTCTGGAAAACACCATCGGCAATACGCCGCTGATTAAGTTGCAGCGCCTGACGCCGGATAACGGCAGCGAAATCTGGCTCAAGCTGGAAGGCAACAATCCGGCAGGTTCGGTGAAAGATCGCGCGGCCTGGTCGATGATCCACCACGCTGAGTTGCGGGGTGAAATCCAGCCCGGCGACACCCTGATCGAGGCCACCAGCGGCAATACCGGCATTGCGCTGGCGATGATTGCCGCGCTGAAAGGCTACCGGTTACGCCTGCTGATGCCGGAGAACATGAGCCAGGAGCGTCAGGATGCGATGCGCGCCTACGGGGCTGAGCTGGTTTTGGTGACACGCGAGCAGGGCATGGAGGGCGCACGCGATCTGGCGCAGGCCATGGCGCAGCGCGGTGAAGGCAAAGTGCTGGATCAGTTTAATAATCCCGACAACCCGCTCGGCCATTATCTCACCACCGGTCCGGAGATCTGGCAGCAAAGCCACGGTCGTATGACACATTTTGTCTCCAGCATGGGCACCACCGGCACCATCAGCGGCGTCGGGCGCTATCTGAAAGAGTTTGCTCCGGCGGTGAAAGTGATTGGTTTGCAGCCGCAGGAGGGCAGCAGTATTCCCGGTATTCGTCGCTGGCCGGCGGCCTATCTGCCGGGGATTTTTCGTCCGGAACTGGTGGATGAAGTGATAGATATGGCGCAGCAGGAGGCAGAAGAGACCATGCGCGCGCTGGCGCAGCGCGAAGGCATTTTCTGCGGCGTCAGTTCAGGTGGGGCTGTGGCTGGCGCATTGCGCATCGCGACGGCGCAGCCGGGCAGTGTGGTTGTCGCCATTGTCTGCGATCGCGGCGATCGCTATCTCTCCACCGGCGTTTTTCACCGCTAGTTCCCCCCGCCTGTTTCTGGCTTCGTGCGCCTTGTGACGCGGCGTACGGGCCATTTTTGTCTATAGTCTCCCTAAGCATGTTCTGACGCGGTCACTGTAAGGATCGCGTAAAACCGGCTGCTTTCCCGCGGCACTCAGGACAAAATAGCGGCAATTTTGTACGAGAGAAAAAGATGAAAATCCTGCTTGTTGATGACGATGTTGAACTTGGCACCATGCTGAGCCAGTACCTGATTGCCGAAGGTTTTGAAACCCAGCTGGTGCTGACCGGCAGCGCCGGGATTGAAGGGGCGTTATCCGGACACTACACCGCGATGATTCTCGACATCATGCTGCCGGATATGAGCGGTATTGATGTGCTGCGTCAGGTGCGGCAGAACAGCCGCCTGCCGGTGATTATGCTGACGGCGAAGGGCGACAATATCGATCGCGTTATCGGCCTGGAGATGGGCGCGGACGACTACGTGCCCAAACCCTGCTATCCGCGCGAGCTGGTGGCGCGTCTGCGCGCGGTGCTGCGTCGCTTTGAAGATCAGGCACCGGTGCCGGATAAGAAAGAGGTCCTGCGCTGGGGCGATCTCAGCCTGAACCCGGCTACGCGTATCACGGAGTGGCAGGGCAAAGCTTTTGATCTCACCGCGTCGGAGTTCAATCTGCTGGATCTGCTGCTGCGCGCACCGGACCGCGTGGTGTCCAAAGATGAGCTGTCGGAAAAGGGGCTGGGCCGTCCGCGTGAAGCTTACGATCGCAGCGTGGATGTGCACATCAGCAACATCCGCCAGAAGCTGGCTGCGCTAACCGCAGACAGCGTGAATATTGAAACCGTGCGCAGCATTGGTTATCGCATTCGATGAAACACAGCTACCGTGGCCGCATGTTCTGGAAGATCCTGCTGGGCTTCTGGATTGTGTTTGTGATTATCAGCCAGCTGCTGTGGCTGGGCTTTACCTTGTCAGGAAACCGTCACGAGCCGCCGGAGATTGTGGCGGTGCGTCGGATCGTTAATCTGCAAATGGCTTCGGCGGTGTCGGTACTGGAGCGCGGCGGCCCCAGCTCGCTCGACGATATGATGGCCGACTGGGAGCCGAACGATCGCCAGTTTTTCTCAGTGATTCAGCACGCCAGACCGGCCACTACGCCGGACAATGCGCCGCCGGAGACCTTTAATCAGCCGTTTCACGGCCCGTTTCCGCAGGTGATTGTGCGCTGGGTGAAGGGCGCTGACGGTAAAGAGTACGAACTGCGCTATGACGTCAAAGGACTGCGCGAAGACAGTTCAATGGGTGGCGGAGGCCCGCGTCGTATTCTGAATATCCCCGAGCCGATGTTTACCTTTGCCGGCGCGCTGGGGCTGCTGTTCAGTCTGCTGCTGGCGTGGAACCTGACGCGGCCAATGCGTCAGCTGCGCGAGGGGTTTGCCCGCGTGTCGCGCGGTGATTTGTCGGTGCGGCTCTATCCGGTGATGCGCCGCCGCCATGATGAGCTGTCGATTGTGGCCCAGGATTTTGATGCGATGGTGGAACGGCTGGATACGCTGGTGAAAGCGCGCGAGGAGCTGCTGCACGATATCTCCCACGAGCTGCGCTCCCCGCTGGCGCGCCTGCAATTAGCCACCGGTCTGGCGCGTCAGACGCCGGAGTCGGTAGCATCCTCACTCAATCGCATCGACGAGGAGGCGCGCCGTCTGGATAAGATGATCGGCGAACTGCTGACGCTGTCGCGCGCTGAACATGAGAGCATGCCTGGCGAGCAGTATTTTGACCTGACCGGCCTGCTGCATGCGGTGGTAACCGATGTGCGCTACGAAGCGCAGATCCCCGGTGTGCACGTAGATTTTCTGGTGGATGAGAACGCAGATTACACCGTGCGCGGTAATGCTGAGCTGATCCGCCGCGGCGTGGAGAATGTGCTGCGCAACGCGCTGCGTTTCTCGCATCAGGGGCAGCATATTAGCGTGCAGTTGCAGGCGGAGAATCAGTGGCTGGCAATTCGCGTGCGCGATCAGGGGCCGGGCGTGGATGATGAGAAGCTGTCGAGTATCTTCGATCCGTTCGTTCGGGTGAATTCACCGCTAATGGGCAAAGGCTACGGGCTGGGGCTGTCGATCGTGCGCAAAGTGGTTCTGGCCCATCACGGCGAAGTTCAGGCAGTGAATCGTCCGGAAGGCGGGCTGGAAGTGACACTGCGGCTGCCGCGCTGGAAGCAGGCGTAAATCATCATGCCAGGCGCAGGCGGTCAGGACGACCGGACAGATCGCAAAGACGGCATAAACCGTCCCTGGGCCTCGGCCCGCGCCATCCATGGCGCGGGACGCTTTGCTCCTCTGCCCGGTCGTCCTGCCCTCAAACAGGCACGGTGCGCTTTGCCAGAAGCGCTCGCCTGCAAATCATTCATCAGCGTGTGAAACAAACAAAAACGGCACCCATTGGGTGCCGTTTTCACGCAATCAGCGCGGTTTACTTCCTGATGCGGATAACCGGCGTTTCGCCCACGGTAACCTGACCGGAGAGTTTCACCAGGTCTTTGATCTCATCCATATTCGAGATCACGACCGGGGTCAGCGTGGATTTGGCTTTCTCTTCCAGCAGCGGCAGATCAAACTCGATCACCACATCGCCTTTTTTCACTTTCTGGCCTTCTTCAGCGATGCGTTTGAAGCCTTCACCTTTCAGTTCTACCGTGTCGATACCGAAGTGCACGAACAGTTCGATGCCGTTATCAGACTCGATAGAAAACGCGTGGTTGGTTTCGAAAATCTTGCCGATAGTACCATCCACTGGTGCAACCATTTTGTTGCCAGTAGGTTTGATGGCGATACCATCACCGACGATTTTCTCTGCGAATACCACATCAGGTACGTCTTCGATATTCACGATTTCGCCTGACAGAGGCGCAACGATATCAATAGTCCCTGACGCGCTCTCTGATTTTTCGCCAAAAAGTTTAGAAAACAAACCCATGATCTTCTCCTAAGCAGTAATTTGGGGCCAGCGTCTCGTGGATCAGCAGAGCGTTTTTTCTTTAATGAACTTGTTCACCAGGTTCATCAAATCTTCCGCTGTGGGTTGAGCCAGAGCCTGCTCCGCCAATGCCTTCGCATCTTCGAAATTGGTATTACGAATAATCTTCTTGATGCTCGGGATTGAAATGGCACTCATGCTGAATTCGTCCAGCCCCATTCCCAGTAACAGTAGTGTAGCACGTTCATCACCCGCCAGCTCACCACACATGCCGGTCCATTTCCCTTCGGCATGTGACGCGTCGATCACTTGCTTAATGAGGCCGAGTACGGATGGCGTCATTGGGTTATAGAGGTGTGAAATCAAATCATTACCACGATCGACCGCCAGAGTATACTGCGTCAGGTCATTTGTCCCAATACTAAAGAAGTCGACTTCTTTCGCCAGATGACGCGCAATCACCGCTGAAGCCGGTGTTTCCACCATAATGCCCACTTCAATGGTCTCATCAAAGGCTTTGCCTTCTTCACGCAACTGGGTTTTCAGCAGCTCCAGCTCGGCCTTCAGCGCACGCACTTCTTCAACAGAAATGATCATCGGGAACATGATGCGCAGTTTGCCGAAGGAAGAGGCACGCAGGATAGCGCGCAGCTGAGCATGCAGAATCTCTTTGCGGTCCATGGCGATACGAATCGCACGCCAGCCGAGGAACGGGTTGTCCTCTTTCGGCAGGTTCATGTACGGCAGATCTTTATCGCCGCCGATGTCCATGGTACGCACGATAACGGCCTGAGAGCCCATGGCTTCAGCTACCGCTTTATATGCCTGGAATTGCTCTTCTTCGGTTGGCAGCGAGTCACGGTCCATAAACAGGAACTCGGTACGATACAGGCCCACGCCTTCTGCACCGTTGCGCTCTGCACCGGCGACATCGCGCACGGTACCAATGTTGGCGCACACTTCCACCTGATGGCCGTCCAGCGTGATAGCGGGCAGATCTTTCAGTTTCGCCAGTTCGTGCTTTTCAGACAGGTATTGCGTCTGAATCGCTTTCAATTCTTCTTGTTCTGCATCGGTAGGATTAACGTAAATCTTGTTATTCACGCCATCGAGGATCAGGAAGTCACCGTTTTTGATTTGCGTGGTGACGTTACCGGTACCGACAATCGCTGGGATCTCCAGAGAACGCGCCATGATGGACGTATGCGAAGTACGGCCACCGATATCGGTGATAAAGCCCAGCACCTTCTTCAGGTTCAGCTGTGCGGTTTCTGACGGCGTTAAATCTTTCGCCACCAGAATAGATTCTTCTGCGATAGCACCCAGGTCGACAATATGCAGACCGAGGATGTTTTGCAGCAGACGCTTACCGATGTCACGCACGTCAGCCGCACGCTCTTTCAGGTATTCGTCGTCGAGTTCTTCCAACGCCTTGGCCTGGCCATCAATGACAGAGTACGCCGCAGCGTCAGCCGTTGCGTGATCTTTCTTAATCAGGTCGATGATTTCCTGCTCAAGCTCTTCGTCTTCGAGCAGCATGATGTGACCTTCAAAGATCGCCGCTTTCTCTTCACCGAGGGTTTCACCGGCTTTGACACGGATGGCTTCGAGCTGTACTGCCGCTTTGCCACGTCCATCAAGGAAGCGTTGAACTTCTTGCTCAACCTGATCGTCAGTAATTTTTTTACGGCTGATGACGATCTCATCTTCCTTCAGCAGAAGTGCTTTGCCGAAAGCGATACCCG
>NZ_JASEWO010000287.1:0-3238 GCF_030024295.1 Pantoea sp. Pa-EAmG | reverse complement strand
CTACTCTCTTTCATAACGTCGCAAGACAACGCATACGGAACGATAGAAAATCATGTCATTACAGGAACCAGCTAAAGAAACGATTCCAACAAGCGGAATGATCAGACCTAAGCGCCTGGCTGAATTGCTCGGTGTGAGTGAGTCCACAATCTGGAGAAAGGCTAAAAATGGCACACTTCCTCGCCCAGTAAAGCTGTCTGAACGCGTGGCCGCGTTTGATGCCGTTGAAATCAACCGCTGGCTGGCAGAGCGCCGCGCAGTGGCTATACCAGCCAGTCAGCGAGCGCAGTAAACGAAACCCATCCTCCTTAGCTGGATGTCTTCGCCGCAACTTAACGGGGCCTGAAAATGAAAACCAGAAAAAATGGATTAAGTTCCATCGGCTTTGCTCAGCCTGAAATCAGCCAGGAATTTCTACCCGGCTATCACGAAAGCCGCGACGGATTAAAAGCCCCGGGCGCTAAGCAGCACCAGTATATAAATCTGGCACGAGCAGATGATCGGGTTGCGGGTCCGGGAGAGGATGAACGCGCTGGTGAAAGCGGGCAGAAGTTGAGCATGCTGGTAGTTACGCAAAAAATATCTGATTGGCACTTCGTTAATACTGACTACAGTGAATCTTTGTCATTATCGCGAGCCAGTTTCCGTTGGCGGCGTTTGATCTCACCTTTAGCAGCGGTAATCAAAAAACCGGCGGTGCTTTCATCTGGTTGCTTCACATCTTCAATCATCTGCAAGTCATCCAGCGGTATCCTGACTGAGACTTGTAGTGATTTATTGTTTCTTCTACCCGTTGCCATTACTGAACCTCCGTATGTCTGGTGGTGTTCAGTATGCCTGAGTGAAATCTCAAATCAAGCATTGACGTGGTGTTCACCTGACAATATATTGGTGGTGTTCACCTCATTTGAGTTAGTGAGCGAAAATGACGAAGCCCGACAGTGCGCTAACACTAATCGGGCTTCTAACCTGTCGCGTTATTCGGAGTAACGACCATGGCTATGAACAAGCATACCCAAACTCATCCCAAATATCAGTACCGCCTCCCCGCCATTTCCCGTGAGGACCGGTCTGTACCCCCGTTACGTCTCTGCGCCGGCACCGGCTCAGAGCAGGCTGTCCGCTGCCTTGCCCTCTCTCCCGCGGATCCCCTGCCCGTTCAGGAGGCCCGGAATGCGTGAGCCCATGGATTTAGATCAGGCGGAATTCCAGGCCGAGATGGCCACCTCGCTGTTTGAGGTGATTATGGACAAGGCCTGCCGGGAGTGTTCCCCCCAGCTGCGGCACCTCATCAGCCTGGCCTGCGACATCAACTTTGAGATTTACCGCGCGCTCAGGGCTGACGGAGGAAAGCACTATGATCAGTAACGTGAAGTTTAACGAGCTGGCCAGCCGGGTGGAGGCGCTCACTGCGCGCGTCGGGGACCTGGAGGCCAGCCTGAACGCGCTGGTGGATTCACAGGGCGGCACCATTCCGCCCGGCATGGCGCCGGTCAGCACGCTGGCGGCGGAGTTTGGCATCTCCACCAAGAAGGCGGAGGAGCTGGCAAAAAACGCCGGCGTGATGCTGGTGCGGCACAGGGCCGGAGGTTACCTGGTGCCGGACGAGAAATTCCGTGAGGCGGCCCGTCTGGTGCTGCGTGCGGCCAAACGGAAGTACGGCTCGGCGTACTGGTACCACCCGCTGATTGGCAAATTCCAGATGAGCGGAGGCCTGCCGAAATGAGCCTTCCCCTGCGGCTTACTGAGCCGCTTTCCGACGCGCTCTTTGCCTGCGTCTATCTGTGGGCGCACGGACGCCCCTGCAGCCGCTCTGAGCTGGAAAAGGCCGCCCGCCAGCATCACGACCCGGCAACCCGCTGCGGAAAGCTGGTGGTGCGCCTGATGCAGCTGCACGGCATGACCTACGAAGACCTGTGCGACGCCGGCTACCTGGGCACGGACGCTGAGCAGGTGAAGGCGCTCCGCCGCTCGGTCGTGGCGGAAATCCTCGGCACGGAGGCGCTGAATGCCTGCCTGCGCGACACCGGGCGCATTCAGCGCGTGTTTCCTGCGGCAGACGCGACGAAGACCCGGCTGCCGCTGTCGCGCGGCTCTGAGGGCTTCGACGCCCGGCAGGACTATGTGATGAAGCACGTCCTGCCCGCGCAGGCGCTGTGCAGCATCTACGGCCCCAGCGGCTCGTTCAAAAGCTTTCTCGCCATCTCCTGGGCCTGCCATATTTCGGCGGGCCTCCCCTGGGCAGGCCACAGGGTAAACCGCGGCGCGGTGCTGTATATCGTGGGTGAGGGGGGCATCGGCGTGCCGCGCCGCATCCGCGCCTGGGAACAGGTTTATCAGCAGCGCGTGGAAAACGTCTGGCTGGTAAACCGCCCCGTCTTTCCGGTGCGTCAGTCAGAGGTGCAGGAGGTCATCCTGGCGGCGAAGCAGATTGAGGCGGATGCAGGTCTGCCGGTGCGCCTGATTGTCATCGACACCCTGGCGCGCTGCTTTGGCGGCAACGATGAGAACGACGCCCGCGATATGGGGGCGTTCATTGAGGGCTGTGACGACATTAAGCGGAAGACCGGCGCCACGGTGCTGGTGGTTCACCACTCAGGGAAAGACGAAGCCAAAGGGGCGCGGGGCTCCAGTTCGTTCCGTGCGGCGCTGGACGCTGAGTTTCAGGTGAAGCGCGAGGATGAGAACATCGCCCTGATACTTTCCTGCACCAAGATGAAGGACGCTGAGGAGCCGAAGCGCCGGGCGTACGACCTGGAGCCGGTCAGGCTGTTTACGGACGAAGAGGGAGAGGAAATCCATTCACTGGCCGTGCGGGATGTCGCCCGGGAGGCTGAGGAAAGCGATCCTGACTTAACTGCCGTGCCACACCTCAGTGAAAATCATCTGGCCATATGGCAGTCAGTAAGAAGCCGCAATGCGCGGGGTGAGGCCTGTACAAAAGCCATCATCATTGATGATTTGAAGGCCATGGGCATTGATACCCGCAAGCATTTTTCCCGCTGGCTGAGCAAGCTGACAAAGGCAGGGCTCGTTTCTTTAGACGGCGAAAATATTGTCATTCACTCTCAGAGGGATGTGGAGGAATAAGTGGGGGCCAGGTGGGGGCTGTGGGGGCGACACCCCTTCCGCCCCCACTTTTTCCCTGTATACACACAGAAAGTGGGGGCCATGCTCAAACCCGCGAATTTACCGGGCTGAGAGGGGACTTTCAAAAAACAGGTGGGGGCGTGGTGGG
>NZ_JASEWO010000063.1:0-22762 GCF_030024295.1 Pantoea sp. Pa-EAmG | reverse complement strand
TGGTCAGGGCGGAGTTTCCCGGCGCGCACACCATATTCTGTGGTGAGCCTGTGACTGATAGCGAAATATGCTGGTGTGCAGCGCGATTAATCGTGACCTGCAGCTTACCTTTCTGGCAAATATCTCCCAACTGCAATAACCGCTGACTCCAGTAACCTGCATCATGCCGCACCACACATTTGCGCGCGCACCGGCATCGACACAGCGAGGTTTATCGCCCTCACCGGGTCTTTTGCGCTGAAACGTTTCACATCTCATTTCCTCTGCAAGACGATTGAACTGTCAACGATGGATGTATACAACAGAACTTGTATACAAGTGCATTTTTTATCCGTGACACCAACATCGGGAAAGACCATGCAAAGTACAGATACTGAGATTGAAAAGCGGGTGATCCGCAAACTCTCGTGGCGACTGATTCCGCTCCTGATCGCCTGCTACGTGATCGCCGTGATTGATCGGGCCAACATCGGCGTGGCCGCGCTAACCATGAATGCCGATCTTGGCATCAGCGCCGCCAGTTTTGGCCTCGCCGCCGGTCTGTTTTTTCTGCCTTACGCCCTCCTTGAACTGCCTTCCAACCTGCTGATGGAAAGGGTGGGCGCGCGCTGGTGGATCGCCCGCATCATGGTGACCTGGGGCATCATCTCCGGTGCGCATATGTTTGTGTGGAACGAAAACAGCCTGTATGTGATGCGTGCACTGCTCGGCGCGGCTGAAGCCGGTTTCTTCCCCGGCATTGTGTTCTATCTCACCCTGTGGTTTCCGGTGGCGTGGCGCGGCCGCATCATCGCCTCGTTTATGACCGGCATTCCGATTGCGCTGATTATCGGCACGCCGGTGTCCAGCCTGTTGTTGGAACTGCATGGATGGCTGGGGCTGCGCGGTTGGCAACTGATGTTTCTGCTGGAGGCCATCCCGGCAATTGTGCTGGGGCTGATCGTCCCCTTTGCCTTGCCCGATCGGCCTAAAGATGCCCGCTTCCTCAGGGCAGATGAGCAGCAGTGGCTGACGACGACATTAGCCGCGGAACGGCAAAAACTGCCGCCGCACGGCCACGGTGGGCTGCTGAAAGCGCTGTTTAGTCCGCTGGTATTGTTGTTCAGCCTCACCTATTACGGGCTGGCGAATCTCAACGGCGCGGTGAGCACCTTCCTGCCATTGATCATCAGCGAAACCGGGTTAGGCCATGTGCAAACCGGTTTCATCACCATTATCCCTTACGTGTTTGGTCTGGCCGGCATGCTGGTGCTGGGCCGTATCGCCGACCGGCCAGGATCGCGGCTGCTGGCCAATTACCTCGCGCTGATTTTCTCCTTTGTCGGCCTGCTGTGCGTCGCGTGGTTCGATAACTCGCTGGTGAAAATGATGTTTCTCTGCTGTTCGGCATTTGGCTTTTTTGGCGCGATGCCGGTGTTTTGGGGCTTGCCAGCGCAGTTTATTCCGGCATCCGTGGTGGCAGGCAGCCTCGCGCTGATCAACGCCCTCGGCAGTATTGCCAGCGTCGTGAACCCATGGGTGATCGGCGTGATTCGCGATCGCAGCGGCAGTTACAACGGCGGATTTTACTGGCTGGCGGCGATGGCCCTGCTCTCAATCATTACCCTGAGCATCATCTTCCGTCGCCAGCGTTTACCGGCTTATCAGACCAGCAATGAACAACGTGAGGGGCAGTAGTATGAAGATTGTCGATGTCCGGTTACTTGAAGTGCAAGGCGTGATGCCAGGGAACGGCGATTTCTGGGAAGAGCGGCTGGCGCGTCCAACCGATGTGTATGCGCAGTTTCGGACTGTGGATAATCATGACGGCGGCGTTCAGCGTGAAGACGGTTTTGCGATTACCACCGTGTTTCTTGAAATCGTTTCTGATGAAGGCGTGGACGGGCTGGCAGGCCCGGTGCCACACGCCGTAGCGTCAATCATTCATGGTCAGCTGCGGCCGTTGCTGCTGGGTCAGGACCCGCGCGACACCGAGCGCCTGTGGGATCAGATGTACCGGGCGCAGATTCATGGGCGTCACGGCGATGGCATGCTGGCGATCAGCGCGGTGGACTGTGCCTTGTGGGATTTGCGTGCCAAATGGATGCAGCAACCGGTGTTTCGCCTGCTGGGCGGATCGATCCGCGAAGAGATCCCGGCTTATGCCTCCATGCTGGGGTTTGCGGTGCAGGATATGGCGCGGGTGCACGAGCGGGCGCTGGAGTACAAGGCGCTGGGATATCGTGGACAAAAATGGTTTTTCCGCCACGGGCCGATGAGCGGCAGAGAAGGGCTGAAGAAAAACATCGAACTGGCAAAAACGCTGCGCGAAGCGGTGGGTGATGATTACGATCTGATGTTTGATTGCTGGCAGTCGATGGATGTGACGTATCTGCTGGAACTGGCGAAGGGCATCGAACCGTATCGCCCGCGCTGGCTGGAAGAGTGCGTGATGGCCGACAGAATAGACAGTATGCGCCGGCTTAAGGACAAACTGTCGATCCCGATGGCGGGAGGCGAACATGAGTACACGCGCTGGGGCTTCAAACGCTTCTTTGATTCCGGAGCGCTGGATGTGATTCAGCCCGATATCTACTGGTGCGGTGGGCTTTCAGAAACGTTAAAGATCGCTGCCATCGCCAGCCTGTACGACCTGCAGGTGATTCCGCACGGGCATTCCAGTATCGCCACGGCCCATTTCAGCACTACGCAATCGCCGATCCACACGCCGTATCAGGAATATCTGGTGAAATGGAACGATATTCACCAGTATTTCCTGCGCGATCCGCTGGTGCCACAGCAGGGATTGATCCCGGTGCCGCAGGGGCCCGGCATGGGCATGGCGCTTAATCCCGCGCATATCCAGCAGCAGCGCTATCTGTTCACGTCGTAACGCAACGTCCCCCAAACAGGCCCGTTATTGTTTGGGGGATCTGTCTCTTGTATACTACAAAACAGTTCCTTCTGTCATTGTGACCCCCTAAATGCTCGCTGTTTAAAGGACGTACGCTGCGCCATGCCCGCCGATAAACTCATCATTGACTGGTCAGCTAAAAATATTCTCCGCCCGCAGTCGCTGAGCAGCATTCTGGCCGATCATATTCGTGATTTGATCGTCAACTGCCAGATTGAGCCCGGTGCATTGATTTCCGAGAACGACATTGCCACTCAGCTCAACGTCAGCCGCACGCCGGTCAGGGCGGCGCTGCAAAAGCTGGAGATGGAGCGGCTGGTGCAGATTATCCCGCAGCGCGGTACCTTCGTGTTTTCGTTCAACGAGCGCGAGATGCGGGAAACCTGTGAGATGCGGCAGATTCTGGAGTCAGGAGCGTTAAAGCTGGCGCTGCAGCACGATCGTCAGGCGCTGATCGCGCGCCTGAACGAACAGCTGGCGCGTGGACGCGATGCCTTACAAAACGCGCCGGAGACCTACCGTGAAACCGATGCGTCGTTTCATATGGCGCTGATTGAGGCCAGCCAGAACAGTGAGCTGGTCGGGTTTTACAAAACCAGCATCAACCGCATTCGCGCCTTTCTCAACCACCTGACGCGCACGCCGGAAGAGTTTCAGGGTTCGCAAAACGATCATGAAGCGATTGTGGCGCTGTTAACCCAATATGAAGACGAACAGGCGCTGGAACTTTTGCACTGGCACCTCGGCGGCATCATGCGCATGTTCCAGCGGTCGGTGGCCGACGCTGGCGCGCGCGGTTAACCGGTCACCCCCTCGCAGCTAAAAAGCGATCACGCCTCAAGCGCAGCAGCTACGGCCAGACCTGCCAGCTGCGCGCTGGCAAGCAGTTGCTCAACGCTGTGGCCCTGACGCGCTCTGGCAGAAAGTCCCGACATCACGGTGCTGACAAAATCGGTCAGGCGCTGTGCCTCCTGCGGATAGCGGACGGCGATGTAGCGCCGAATGGTGTGCTCTGCGGCGCGATGAAACACGCTGGCCGCCTCGCGCGCCTGCTGATCCTGACAACGAATGCCTTCCAGCACCAGACAGCCCGTACACACATCATCCCGGCCATAATGCCGCGCCGCCGCTTTCAGCAATGCATCGAGGGCCTCAGCCACCGGCCGATCCTCGCGCAGTATTTCCGCCAGCGGAATCGAGCCGGTGGCGGCGTAGCGATCGAGGACGCGGGCATACAAGCCGGCCTTGTTACCAAATGCGCTGTAAAAGCTTGGCGGATTGATGCCCAGCGCGTCAGTGACATCCGCGACGCTGACGGCGTCATAACCTTTGGCATGAAATAATCCCTGCGCCACAGCCACGGCGTGTTCAGGGTCGAAGTTACGGGGACGACCAGGTGATTTCATATTTTATAGTGCTCGCTACAAAATTGCGTTGACATTCATTCGGGCTCATTTTGTAATGCATACTAAGAAATCACAGGTGGAGATGCAAATGAGCGGATTCAAAGATAAGCAGGTTCTGGTACTGGGTGGCAGTCGCGGTATTGGTGCGGCTATTGTACGGCGCTTTGCTGATGAGGGTGCCAGCGTGACTTTCACCTTCTCAGGCTCGCCCGAGGCCGCTGCGCAGCTGGCACATGACACCGGTTCGGCTGCGGTTCATAGCGACAGTTCAGAGCGCGATGCGGTGATTGCCACCGTACGCGACAGCGGACCGCTGGATGTGCTGGTGGTCAATGCCGGTATCGCCCTGTTTGGCGATGCGCTGGAACAGGATCCGGATGCGGTGGATCGCCTGTTCCGCATTAACATTCACGCGCCGTACCATGCTGCGGTCGAAGCCGCCCGACAGATGCCAGACGGTGGCCGCATCATCATCATCGGTTCGGTTAATGGCGACCGCATGCCGATTCCCGGCATGGCGTCTTATGCGCTGAGTAAATCTGCGTTACAGGGGCTGGCGCGCGGCCTGGCGCGGGATTTCGGACCGCGCGGCATCACCATCAACGTGGTGCAGCCCGGCCCGATTGATACCGATGCCAATCCGGAAAATGGCCCGATGAAGGATCTGATGCACAGCTTCATGGCGATCAAACGCCATGGCCGCGCTGAAGAAGTGGCTGGCATGGTGGCATGGCTGGCAGGACCCGAAGCCGGCTTCGTTACCGGTGCCATGCACACCATTGATGGAGCGTTTGGCGCGTAATCTCAGTGCCTGAACAGCGCGCTCACCACCGCACCGAATACCGAACCGGTGGCAAAGGCGTGTTCGGTCATCTGCTCTTCATGGCGAATATCAGCCAGCCGCCGCAGCGCCGCCTGCGCGCTGGCTGCATTAATTTCTTCATCCATCTTGCTGTAACCGTCCGCCATTAGCAGCCGGGCACGTTCCACATCCGATCGTTCCAGCGTGGCGATAACCTGTTGTTTGCGGTAAAAAACGTAATCTGTCATAAGCGCGTCCTGTTGCCGTAACTGTAATTATGCCGAAAAGGCGGCCGTTTAATTCAGCTGAACATTGCATCCTATTGGTAGCGGCGCGATTCATCGCGCAACACATTGCGCCGCAATCAAAGCGTAGCCGTGGTGTTAAGAATTCACAGCATACCTTTTTCTCTCCGCGCGAAAGGCAAAATAGTGTATCAGCCCGGTCCTTCGCTGCCCGCTGCCAGCAGCGGCACCACCACATCGCTAATGGGCGTCGCAATAGCGTGCTGACGACCATAACGCTGCACCACACCGTTGCGGGTATCCCATTCCAGCGGGCGGTTGGCCTGGCGATCGGCGAGAATCGAGGTGCTCAGATCGGGCGGCGCGCGGTGAAATCCATCGATAATCGCCTGTGGCACGCTGTCGTCCAGCACCGCACCGGCCGCGCGCGCCACCGTCAGGCACTCCTGCAAATAGGCCAATCCCAGCTGTGTAATATCGCCGCGGCTAAACATGCCGGCGCGACGGTTGGCCAGCACCATCAAACCGGCGGCGGCGTTCTGTAACAGCTTGCGCCAGGCGATGGAGAGAAAATCTGCTGCCAGCGCCACTTCACAGCGCGTGTCGCGCAGTGCATCCACCACGCGCGCGGCCTGCGGCACATCCGGCAAGGTCAGGCGAGGCTGGGCGCGCAGCCAGACTGACGCATCCGGCTCGCGCTGCGCCGGAAACCACACCACCGAAGGCAATACCGTGGCACCGTTGACGTAAGGCACCAGCTGGATCTGCTGCTCGACGCCGTTTTGCAGCGCGCACACCACGGTTTTTTCATCGCACAGGGTAGCGAGCCACGCGGCGCAGTCTGCCACCTGGGTGGTTTTAACCGCCACAAACAGCAGGTCGCAGCGTTGTGTCATCTGTGCGGCATCATGTAATACCGGTCCGGGCACGCTGATTTCGCCCGCATCGTGGCGCAGCGTTAACTGCGCATGGGCCGTGCGGCCACACAGCAGCGGCGTACGGCCGGCTTCGTGCAGCACTGCCGCGACGGTGGTGCCAATCGCACCGGGGCCCAGCAGGGCGATTTTACAACGTTCAGACATGCTGCCATCTCCTCATCGTTTAACCGATCATCAGCGTGCCGAGGGCAATCACCGCACACGCCAGCATTTTCCTTACCGTTAAAGCTTCGCCGAGAAACAGCGCGCCCAGCACGGCGGCAAACAGCACGCTGGTTTCACGCAGGGCCGACACCGCGCCCATCGGTGCTGCCGTCATGGCGTAAATAATGATGCCGTAGGCCAGCAGCGAAACCAGGCCGCCCGCTGCCGCGCTCAGTAAGCCGGGTCGCCACTGCAGCAGGCTTTTGCTGTCGCGCAGCGCGATATACACCGCCGGCATCAATATGCCCCACAAGCTGCACATCCAGGCGGTATACGCAAATGCATTGCCGGCAACGCGCACGCCCATGCCGTCCACCACGCTGTACGCGGCGATAAAGGCACCGGTCGCCAGCGTGTAGCGCAGGCCCGGCAGCGCCAGTTTGCCGCCGCGCAGCGCCAGCGACACAATGCCAGCGGACACCAGCACGATGCCGCACAGCGTAGTAAAGGCGATGTGCTCGCCGGCAAACAGCGCGGCGGCGCAGGTCACCAGCAGCGGCGACGATCCGCGCGCAATCGGATAGGTCTGGCCGAGATCGCCGCTCTGGTAGCTGCGCACCAGGCACAGGTTATAGCCGACGTGCAGCAGCGCCGACAGCAGCGCATATTTCCAGCTGGCGCGCGCCGGCAGCGGCAGAAACAGCGTACTGAGCGCACACACCAGCGCGATCGCCACGCACATAATGGTCATTGACCACAGGCGATCGGATCCGCCGCGCAGTAAGGTGTTCCAGCTGGCGTGCAGCAGTGCGGCGCACAGCGTTAAGACAATAATGTAATCAGGCATAGGCTGATGCTATGCAGCCGCAGATCGATTGAAAAGCGAAGATTTATCATTGCGCTATGAGTAAATACTCATACTTCACTGATAATCCTGCTGCGCCTGACGTGATTCTGCGAGCAGCCAGCGTCGAAAATTAACGATGTGCGGCTGGCTTTCAATGCCCTGCGGACAGACGAAATAGTAGGCGGCGGGCGAGGAAAACGCGACGTTGAACAGCCGTACCAGGCTGCCGTCGCGCAGCTCTTTTTCAACATGACCGCTGCGCGCCAGCGCCACGCCTTGCCCCAGCAGCGCGGCTTCCAGCGTCATATTGGTGTCGGCAAAACGTACGCTCTCCTGTAAGGCATCCAGCGTCAGGCCGACCTGTTTAAACCAGATCTCCCACTTTGGCACCAGATCGGCGCCATCACGCATCAGCAGCGGGTAACGCAGCAGCTCTGCCGGTTCCTGCGGTGTGCCGAAGCGCTGCAGCAGCGCCGGGCTGGCGACCGGAAACAACTGTTCACGAAACATAAATTCGCTGTGCAGCGCCGGATAATTGCCATGGCCAAAGCGGATCGCCACGTCAGAATCCTGGCGCGAGAAGGTAATCGCATCATCGGTACTTTCCAGCGTTACCAGAATTTCCGGGTGCTGGCGCGTCAGGCCCGGCAGGCGCGGCAACAGCCACTTCAGCGCAAACGAGTAGGTGGTATTCACGCGCAGCCGCACGCGGCCTTTCTGCTCGCGTAAGTCGGCTAAGGTGGTTTCCAGATTACTGAAAAACTCGCGCACGATCGGTGCCAGCGCCGCACCGGCCGGCGTCAGACTCAGCGTTTTGCCGCGCTGAAACAGCTGTACGCCCCAGATCTCTTCCAGGTTTTTGAGCTGATGGCTGACGGCGCTTTGGGTGATAAACAGCTCTTCCGCGGCGGCGGTAAAGGTCGGATGGCGCGTTGCCACTTCAAACGCGCGCAGCATGGCGGTAGGCGGTAACTCTCTCATCGGTGCAGCCTTGTTTTATGAGCGTTCACTCATGATAGCGGAATCGTCTGTTCGCTCACGAAACTTATTCACCCACCCTCCAGTTTAGCCTCACAGCCTGTCACTTTGCTGACAGTGGCCGACACATTCATCACTGAATCGGCGGCCAGCTGAATGGTTGGTTATTTACCGCGTGGCGGTTTTAATTCGCCGCCGGATAGGGTTCCCGCTGCGCTCGCGTCCTGTCGCTGATTAACTATGTTTATCACTCAATATAAGAATGGGGTGATGAAATGCGAAACCGTGTATTTAGCGCGCTGGCGTTATTGTTATTATCCGGCTGTGGCGCGAATAACAGCGCCTCGCCGGTTACGGCACCTGGTGCGCCTGAGGCGGGGAAAACCGCGCTGCTGGAGAGCGGGGCGGCGGCGTTGCAGTCGCGGCCGCCGATTGAGGCGATCAATACGTATCTGGATGGTTTTCATTATTACTGCGGAAATCAGCAGGGGCAGATGGAGGCCCATCACTACGTCACCATTCTTAATGATGACGTGATGCAGGCGGTTATTTTTGACGGTAACAAAAAAGACGCCAAATTAATGGGCGTGGAATATATCATCAGCGAACGTTTATTTAAGCAGCTGCCGGCGCAGGAAAAGCAGTACTGGCACAGCCATCGCTATGAAGTGAAATCCGGTACGCTGATTGCCCCTGGCCTGCCGCCGGCCGCAGAGCACGCGCTGATGAGCAAAATCGTCAACACCTACGGAAAAACCTGGCACACCTGGCATACCGACCGCGATAAAACACTGCCGCTGGGCGCGCCGACGCTGATGATGGGCTTTACCGCCGACGGTCAGCTCAACCCGGCGCTGCTGGCTGACCGCGACAAGCGCTTTGACGTCGATACTGCGACAATCCGCACTGACCGCGCTGATATCGCCGCCCATCCGGTGGCAGAGGGGGCCGATCGTTGCCGGCGCGTGCATCCGTAACCGGTGATTCCGCTCTACTCGTGATACATCTGGCTGCGGCCGCCGTCGATCAGGATATCGGTGGCATTGATAAAGCGCGCCTCGTCGCTGGCGAGAAACAGCGCGGTGTAGGCCACTTCATCCGGCTCGCCGATGCGTTTACACGGCAGCAGCGCCGCCTGACGCGCGCGCTCGGCCTGCGGATCCGGACAGCTCGCCAGCCAGGCTTCAGCGGCTGGCGTCATGATCAAACCGGGCGAAATACTGTTTACGCGGATGCCCTGCGCGGCGTACTCCACGCCCAGCGAACGCGTCAGGCCGATCAGCCCGTGTTTAGCCACCGGATAAGGGAACGCGCCGGGAATGATTTTGTGCCCGTGCACCGATGCAACGTTAACGATGTTGCCATACTGACGCGCCAGCATCGCCGGCAGGACGCTGCGTATCAGGTTGTACGGCCCTTTCAGATTGGTGTTCATGCAGCGCTGCCAGTCATCCTCGTCCAGCGTCAGCGGATCGCGAAAAACGTTTACGCCAGCGCAGTTGATCAGGATATCAATATCTCCCAGCGCCTGCTGCGCCTGCTGTACCGCGCGGCTAACCTGCTGCGGCTGCGTGACATCGGCTGCGCAGGCCAGACAGCGCTGGCCGGACTGCTGCTGTAGCTGCGCCGCCAGCGCTTCGCTGCTGTGTGCGTCGCGATCAAACAGCGCCAGGCGGGCGCCTTCGCGCGCAAACAGGGTGGCGATGGCGCTGCCGATGCCGCTACCGGCACCGGTAATGATGGCGGTTTTATTGGCTAAACGTGGGGACATAGTCGCTTCCTTATGAGGATGTCGGGAGAATCAGCCAGTCGGCCAGTTCAAGGGTATTATCACCGCGCTGCAGGCGAATCAGCGGCCAGCTGTCGCTGCGCGTGAGCGGCACCAGCCCGCTGCGGCTGAGCAAAAAAGTGTCTTCGCTTTTCACGCCGCTCAGCGTCGGGTTCCACGCCACGGCGATGTCGGGCTGCACCTCGCCGCGACTCTCCGGGGTGATAATCCAGTCGCGGCAGCCGTAACCGGCCGGACCGCCCTGATGATGATCGCGCCACGCCTCAGCGTGACCGTGGCGTTGATAAGCTTGGGTGATGTCGGCAAAAATCGCTGACCAGCTGCGCTGCGCCTGGGTGGCATACAGCATATCGGCGTGGATCTCCGCCAGCGTCACGATGCGCTGGCGCAGCGCCGCGTCGGGTTCGCCGAGATGCATCAGGCGCGTCAGGCTGACATGCAAACCGTGCCGTTCGGCACCGAGGGTGATCAGCATCATGCGCTGCAGCGTTTTGTGCGTCGGCACCGGATGTTTAAATGTGGCGATGCGCTCATCGGCGGCCACCAGCGTGCACATCGGGCGAATGCCGCGCGCCAGACAGCCGGCGGCAATGTCGGCTTCGACCTGCCATTCGCTGACGCCCGCGCGCAGCTGGCGCGCCACCGTTTCGACAACCTGCGCCGTCTCCTGTCCCAGCGTGCGAAAGCGCTGCTGTTCCGCTGCGCTCAGCCCCTGGCGCAGCGTAATCATCTGCGGCTGGATATCGCTCAATCCTGCCATGGGCGTATCGCTGCCGATATTGCCCGCCGGCAGCACGCTGCTCAGCGACTGGTACCACGGATAGTGCCGGGTCGCACAGCTGAACGGCAGCGGCTCTTCGGCCAGAATGCGCGGTAATTCATTGTCCGGTGCCAGCAGCAGCACGCTGTCGCGGCCGATCAGCAGGCTGGCAACGCCGGTCTCGGCGCGCTCCACCACATAATAGCTGGCCCCGTCGGTCAGCCAGGCGATGTTATCGCGGCGCGTCAGCAATACCGCATCCAGCTGCCAGTGCGCCAGCGCCTGTTGCAGGCGCGCCAGTTTGTCACTCATACACGGCCTCCTTGTGCTCGACAAGTTGTGACTGCAGAACCAGTTCTGCAGCGCGATGCGCCACGGCCATCACCACCGCATTGGTGTTGCCACTGATAATATTCGGCATCATCGAGGCATCCACCACGCGCAACCGCTGTACGCCGCGCACGCGCAGGTCATCGTGCAGCACCGCCAGCGGATCGTCATCGTGGCCCATGCGACAGGTGCCGACCGGGTGATAGCCGGTTTTCACCATGCGCCGGCAGTGGGCGCCAATCGCGTCATCACTGGTGACTTCTGCACCAGGGAAAATCTCCTGATTGACCATCTCACGGATGGGCGCGGCTGCCAGCACCTGACGTGCAAAGCGAAAGCCGGCGAGGGTGCGGGCTAAATCGTCCGGATGGCCGAAAATCTGCGTATCGATCACCGGCAGGCTGCTGGCGTTGTTATCGCGCAGCGTGACTTCACCGGTGGCCTTCGGGCGCAGCAGCAGAGAATTCACCGTGACACCGTCACCGGGATCGGCACCCATCACATCGCGATCGAGATAGACCGTTGGCACGCAGAACATCTGAATGGTGGGCGTCGCCGTGAAATCGAGCGGATCGAAAAAGGCGCAGGTTTCCACGCCGGTGGTGGTCACCGGGCCGCTTTTGAACAACAGATATTGCAGTCCGGCTTTGACCATCGGCCAGCCGCGATCCTGGCCGTAGTAGCCAAACGCACCGCGCGTGCTGGCAACAACCGGTACTTCGTAATGGTCCTGCAGGTTTTTACCCACGCCCGGCAAGGCATGGCGCACGGTAATACCGTGCTGTTTCAGCTGCTCCTGCGGACCGATGCCGGAGAGCATCAGCAGTTTTGGCGTCTGGTAGGCACCGGCGGCCAGAATCACTTCGCGGCTGGCGCGCGCCTGTTGCGGCTGGCCATCCTGACGATAGCGCACGCCGCTGGCGCAGGTGCCGTCAAACAGCACCTCTTCAACCTGCGCACCGGTGACCAGCGTCAGCCGTGCGTCATGGCGCAGCGGGTTGATAAACGCATCCACCACGCTGCAGCGCTGCCGCGTCTGACCGTCAATGGTGTGCTGCATGAAGCCGACGCCAGACGGATTGCCGCTGTTAAAATCCGCCGTGTAGGGAATACCCAGCCCCTGCAGGGTTTTGACATAGGCGCGGCTCAGCGGACTGAAGTGGCCGAGATGCGACACTTTCAGCGGGCCGCCAATGCCGTGATTGGGTGCGCCGAGGTGATCGTTATCTTCAATGGCGGTAAAGTGCGGCAGCAGCGCCTCCCACGACCAGTCGATGCCCTGATGGCCCAGCGCCTGGTTCCAGTCGGCGTAATCCTGTTTATGGCCGCGCATGTAGACCATGGCGTTGACAGTCGAACCGCCGCCCAGCACTTTGGCCTGCGGCACGATCACGCCGCGTCCGTTGAGCTGCGGCTGCGCTTCGGTTTGATGCATCGTCAGAAACCGGTCGCTGGCGAGAAACTTCATATAGCCGGCGGGCATTTTCAGCACCGGATGGTATTCGTCGCGCCCGGCCTCCAGCAGCAGCACGCGCGCATTTCCTTCGCTGACCAGGCGCGCGGCAACGATACAGCCCGCGCTCCCGCCGCCCACCACAATGTAATCGTACTCTTTCATAACGCTCCGTTTACTCCGATGCGATGGAATCTAACCGGCGCAGGCGCTGCGCCGCCGGGTTGTGCTGCTCGCCCGGATCGAGCGGACTGAGCAGATAACGCCACGAGATAAACGCACTCACCAGATACAGGAAGGCGTAGCCCCAAACCACCCCGAGTGTGCCGAGCAGCGCATTGATTGCGCCGTACAGCGCCGGTCCAAAGAAAGTGGACAAGCCGGCGGCGAAGCAGTAAATCGCCATGGCGTTACCTTTATCCTTCGGCTGGCACAGCGAGGAGAACAGCGCGGCGGCGGGTACGTAGCCGCACAGCGTGATGCCGTACAGGCAGGCGCAGATCACGCTGAGCACAAAGCTGCCGTGACTCCACTGCGGCACAAAGTACATCAGCAGCATCGAGACGCCGGAACCCAGGCCGCCGAACACCGTCAGCACTTTGCGCCAGCCGATGCGGTCGCTCAGCTTGCCAACGATCGGATTAAAGCTCATGCCCACCAGTCCCATGATGGTGATCAGACTGAGGTATTCGGTCTGGGAAAAGCCAATCTGTTCGGTGAAAAAGCCCGGCAAAAAAATAAAGAAGCCGAAGTAGGGCGTGGTGTTGATGATGCGCACCACTGCCGCGGCAGCGATGCGCGGCTCACGCCACAGAATATCGATGCCGCCCATCAGCGTGCGCAGCGTGCCCTGCTGACGATGTTCGGCATCCAGCAGCGACTGATAACCGCTGCGCTCTTTCAGCGCCAGCAGCATCACCAGCAGACCGATCGCCACCAGACCCAGTGACAGCCAGAAGGTGGCGTATTCGCCCACCAGGCGGATAGAGAAGATCGCTACCAGCGAACCGAGCGTCGGCAGCCCGCCGGTAAATGCCAGCCAGAACCAGCCGGTGGCGGAGCCGCGCATCTCCGCCGGGGCCGCCGACTGAATCCACACCAGAAAGGCGTAGGCAAACATCGGATAAGCCACGCCGCGCAGGCCATAGGTTAGTGCCAGCAGCAGTACGCTGTGTGACGGCAGCGCCACGGCCAGGAACAGCACTTCAAACACAATCCAGATCAGGCCGCCCGCCAGCATCACTTTACGCGGGCCGATCAGCGTTGACAGCGAACCGGCCAGCCATGAGCCCAGCGTGACGGTGACGCCGTAAAAGGCGATTACCCAGGCAGCGATATTCAGGGAGAAGCCGTTTTCGTGCAGATAGGGCGCGAGATAGTTGGACTCGACGCCGTCGCCAATCATAAACAGCAGGACTGCCAGATAGCCCCAGGCCAGCGCGGGCGGAATGCCGAGGCGGATCAGCCACGGATGGGTTGCAGGTGATGTTGTCATTATGTTTTCTCTGTAGGGTTGGTGTCAGCACAGCCAGATAAAGCGTTCGCCCGGCATTATCAGAACGTTTTTTACCGGGATAGCGCGAACGGGTTGTTATGAGCAGGGACTCTAAAGCACGGCAGGCGCGCAGGATGGCGCAACCATCACAGAAGTCAGTAAACACTGTTTAGTAAGATGAGCGCGGATGAAGCGAAAGGAGGCCGCGTGAAAACCGTCGGACTGAATAATTTTCAGGTGCGTAAGCACAACAAAGCGCTGTTTATGCAGCTGATGTGGCGTCATAAACGTCTGAGCAAATCGCAGCTGGCGCAGCTCAGCGGCCTGACTATTCCGGCGGCCAGCAAGATTTTGCAGGAGCTGCTGGAGCAGGGCCACGTGCAGCACTCCAGCGCCACGCTGAGCACGCGCGGCAACAGCAACGGCAGTTTTCGGCTGCCGGCCGAGGGCGCGTGGACGCTGTGCCTGTGCGTCAAGCCGACCAGCATTGAACTGCAGCTGGCGGATGCGCAGCTGGTGGCGCAGGGCGACTATCAGCAAATCAGCATCAACGCGCAGACGCCAGAGCAGCTGCTGGCAGAGATTGAAACGGTGTGGCGCGCGACCTGTAAACGCTGGCCGAAGCGGCAGATTAATCTGGCGCTGGCGGTGCACGGGCAGGTCGATCCGGTAACCGGTGTCTCACAGCATATGCCGCAGGCGGCGTGGCGCAGCCCGCTGCAGCTGAAGTTTCTGCTGGAGGAGAAGCTGGCGGTTGACGTCCGCGTCGATAATGACTGCGTGATGCTGGCGCTGGCGGAAAAGTGGCTGAACCGCAATGCGCTGGCCGAATTCTGCGTCATCAATGTCGATTACGGCATCGGCTCATCATTTGTCATCAACGGCGAGATCTTTCGCGGCAACCTGTACGGCAGCGGGCAGATTGGCCACACCATTATTGATCCGCACGGGGAGCGCTGTAACTGCGGACGGCAGGGCTGCCTGGAGACGGTCGCCTCGCTCAGCACGCTTAAGCGGCTGGCGCATCAGCGCGCGCCGCAGGCGGTGCAGCCCACCAGCCGTCAGCTGCTGGCCGCCTGGCAGGCCGGCGAGCCGTGGATCGTCGAGTGGTCGCTGCGCAGCGCGGAAGCCATCGGCATGAGTCTGTACAATTTCCTTAATACACTGAATATCAATCAAATCTGGCTGTACGGTCGCAGCTGTACTTTTGGTGAGAGCTGGCTGCAGACCATCGTGCACCAGATTGATTTCAATCCTTTTGATCCGCGCGATGCGCTAAAAAGCAAAGCCACCAACGTGCATTTTGGTCAGCTGGATCGCGCCCGTCAGGTCCTCGGCATCGGTTATCTCTATGTCGAGGCCGATCCCGGTACGGCGTAGTTTACTAAACTCCTGTTACTAAAATCTGTGAGGGCCTGAACTTTCACCCTGCGGTATCGGTGGTGAGATAGCCGCACTTTGACCCTGGTGCGGAGAGTGGCCGTGAACAATCATCAACATCTGAATATGCGTTACGTGTGGAGCATCTGTCTGGTGGCAGCCTGCGGCGGTTTGCTGTTTGGCTATGACTGGGTGGTGATTGGCGGGGCCAAACCCTTCTATGAGGCCTGGTTCAACGTCACCGATCCGGCGGCATCCGGCTGGGCGATGAGCTCGGCGCTGGTGGGCTGCGTATTTGGCGCGCTGGTGTCCGGCTGGTCAGCGGACAAGCTGGGGCGGCGGCTGCCGCTGATCGTCGCCGCACTGCTGTTTGTGGTGTCGGCGATCGGCACCGCGCTGGCCAGCAGCTTTACGCTGTTTGTCTGGTGGCGCATTATCGGCGGCGTCGGCATTGGTATCGCCTCGGCGCTCAGCCCGATGTACATCGCGGAGATCAGCCCGGCAGACAAGCGCGGCAAGTTTGTCGCGGTTAACCAGCTGACAATCGTCATTGGCGTGCTGGCGGCGCAGCTGATCAACCTGATGATTGCCGATCCGGTCGTCGGCGCATCAACCCATGCGGCGCTGCGTGAAACCTGGAACGGTCAGGTTGGCTGGCGCTGGATGTTCGCCTCGGCTGCCGTGCCGTCGCTGGCGTTTCTGCTGCTGATGATGTGGGTGCCGGAATCACCGCGCTGGCTGATGCTGGTGGGCCAGCCGCAGCGCGCGCTGGCGATGCTGAATAAAATTGGTTCGCCTGCTTATGCGCAGCAGACGCAGCGCGAGATTGCCCGCGCGCTGGAACAGGATCGCCAGCAAACGCGCGCCCGCGCCGGCTCGCTGCTGGCACCGCGCACGCTGCCGATTGTCATCACCGGCATCGTGCTGGCGATTTTCCAGCAGTGGTGCGGTATCAACGTGATTTTCAATTATGCGCAGGAGATTTTTGCTTCGGCTGGTTTCGATATCAACGGCACGCTGAAGTCGATCGTGGCCACCGGCCTGATCAATTTGCTGGCAACAGTGCTGGCGCTGCCGCTGGTGGACCGGCTCGGTCGCCGCAAACTGATGCTGATCGGCGCCGGAGGACTGACGCTGTGTTATGCACTGATTGCCGGTGCCTACACGCTGGGCATCACCGGCTGGCCGGTGCTGATTCTGGTACTGGCGGCGATTGCGGTTTATGCGCTGACGCTGGCGCCGGTCACCTGGGTGCTGCTGGCGGAAATTTTCCCCAACCGGATTCGCGGTCTGGCGATGTCGGTCGCCACGCTGGCGCTGTGGATTGCCTGTTTTGTGCTGACTTATACCTTTCCCATCCTCAATGCCGGACTTGGTGCAGCGGGCAGCTTTATGCTGTATGGCGTGATTTGTGCGGCGGGCTTTGTCTTTGTGCTGCGTCGCGTGCCGGAGACCAAAGGCATATCGCTGGAGCAGCTGGAGCAGCAGCTCACCGCAGGCGAGCCGGCTGCGGTGGCAGGTGAGCATTCGCTGCGTTAACCGCAGCCATGCTTAAGGCAGAAAGCCGGTGCGCCAGGCGGCGCACCGGTACAACACCCGCTTACACCTGCGCCATACCGCCATCGACAAACAGCTCGGCTGCATTAATAAAGCTGGCGGCATCGGAGGCGAGAAACGCCACCACCTTGCCAATCTCTCCCGGCTCACCCAGACGACCGAGCGGTACCTGCGCGGCCAGCGCATCGAACAGCCCCTGGCGCTGATCTTCCGGCACCAGGCCGCCTAAGCCGGGCGTTTTCACCGGGCCGGGACTCACCACGTTAATGCGAATGCCGCGATCTTTCACATCCAGCGCCCACGAGCGGGCAAAGTTACGCACCGCCGCTTTACTGGCGCTGTAAACGCTGAAGCCCGGCGTACCCTGAATTGCGGCGGTGGAGCCGGTGAGAATCACCGATGCCTTATCGCTCAGCAGCGGCAGCGCTTTTTGCACGGTGAACAGCACGCCGCGGACGTTGGTGCTGAAGATACGATCAAAATGTTCTTCTGTGATGGCCCCCAGCGGCAGCATGTCGCCGCCACCGGCGTTGGCAAACAGGATATCCAGCCGGCCGGCCTGGCGCGCAATCTGCGCATAGACAGCGTCGAGGTCGCTTAACTGTGCTGCATCGGCGCGAATGCCGGTGGCGGCGGCGCCGATGCTGGCGACGGCCGCATCCAGCTCAGGCTGACGACGACCGGTGATAAACACGCGTGCGCCCTGTGCCGCCAGTTCCTGGGCGGTGGCGAGGCCAATACCGGAGGTGCCGCCGGTAACCAAAGCAATTTTGTCTTGCAGAATCAGGTTCATAGTATGTACTCCACAGTTGATCAGGTTAAGTGGTGACGGCCTTGCCGTCGCTGAAGTGCACTGTAGCGCTGCCGCTTTTACGGATAAATGGTGTAAAATCGAAAGGACTATTTCTCTGGGTGGATAATCAGGTAAGGGGCGACAATGGATCAATTGCTGGCAATCCGGGCGTTCGCCCGCGTGGTTGAGGCAGGCAACTTTACCCGGGCCGCCAATTCACTGGATATGCCTAACGCTACCCTGAGTAAGCTGGTGCAGGAGCTGGAAGCGCATCTCGGTGTGCGCCTGTTGCTGCGCACCACGCGCCGGGTCACGGTGACGGCAGAAGGGCGCGATTACTACGAGCGGGCGCTGCGCATCGTGCGCGATCTGGAAGATATCGATTGTGCGTTCAATAGCGTCACGACGAAACCGCACGGTCAGCTGCGTATGGATATCGGCGGCTCAACGGCGCGCGATGTGCTGCTGCCGGCGCTGCCCGATTTTGTCGCCCGGTTTCCCGACATCACCCTGGACCTTGGCGTGTCCGATCGCACCGTGGATCTCATCAGTGATAACGTGGACTGCGTGGTGCGCGGCGGTCCGCTGAGCGATTCGTCACTGGTGGCACGGCACTTAGGCAATGCGCAAATGATCACCTGTGCCACGCCCGGCTATCTGCGGACCTACGGCATTCCGGCGTATCCGCAGGAGCTGAACAATGGCCACCGCATCATCAGCTATCTGTCGCCGCAGAGCGGGCGCGCCTTTCCGCTGCGCTTTCGCCATGGTGAAGAGCGAATCGAGATCAAGACCGCGCACCGCGTTGGCGTCAATGAGAGCAACGCGCACCTTGCCGCGGCGGTGGCGGGTCTGGGCATCATTCAGACGTTCCGTTACGCTGCGGCCGCGGATTTGCAGGCCGGACGGCTGGTGGAGATCCTCGCCGACTGGCGTCCGTCCGACTATCCGTTCCACGTGGTCTATCCGCAGAGCCGCCATCTCACCCAGCGCCTGCGGGTGCTGATCGACTGGCTGCGTGAGGTGTTTCCGCAACGGCTGAATGGATGACAGGGTGTAAACAATCTGTTAACGTTTGGCCTCAACCCCATGCTACAGGCGCGTTTATGACACTCTCTGCTGATTCCGCATCGTCATCTGACTTTCGCCTGTATGCGCCTTGCTGCCCGCCACCTCCGGCACGCGTTGTGATTCGCTAAGTATCGAACTTCCTGCGCCTCGCTAAGCGAGCGCGCTAACAACGTTTGTTTCAGGAGCAATGCTATGCGTTCTTCTTCTTCGCTGACTTCGCAGGCAGCGACGTCAGGCTTTGTGCTGCTGTGGGGCAGCGCAGCCATTTTCTCGCGTCTCGGGCTGGATAATGCCTCACCGCTGGCACTGCTGGTGGTGCGTTTTAGCATCGCGCTGGTTGCGCTGTTGCTGGTGGGACTGTTTCGCCGCCGCTGGCTGCCGCAGCCCGGTACGCGCCCGCGCGTAATGCTGACCGGCCTGGTGTTGATCGGCGCTTATTCGCTGTGTTATTTCCAGGCGATGGCGGAGGGCGTGACGCCAGGGCTGATCGCCACCATCATGGGCATCCAGCCAATTCTGACGCTGTGCCTGGTGGAGCGGCGTCTGCCGGGCAGGCGGTTGCTGGGCTTAACGGTCGCGCTGGCGGGGCTGATACTACTGGTGTGGCGCAGTCTGGCGGCGTCGCAGCTGCCGCTCAGCGGCGTGCTGTTTGCGCTGGCCGCGCTGCTGTGCATGACCTTCGGTGCCATCATGCAGCAGCGGGTGACGCAGCATCCGGCGCAGGTGCTGCCGCTGCAGTACGGCGTGAGTTTACTGCTGTGCCTGCTGTTGCTGCCGGTTAAACCTTTTCATGTCAGCTTCACGCTACATTTCTGGCTGGCCGCGCTGTTCCTCGGCGTGATGATCTCCGTGGTGGCCCAGCTGCTGCTGTATCGCTTACTGAGCGCGGGCAGTATCGTTAACGTCACCAGCCTGTTTTATCTGGTGCCGGTGATTACCGCGCTGCTCGACTATCTGCTGCTGGGTAACCGGCTGCCGTGGCTGAGCCTGCTGGGCATGGCGGCGATTCTGGCGGGTATCCTGCTGGTATTTCGTGCGCCACAGCCTTCACGTTAGTATCATGCCCCGCCAGCCGGCGGGGCATTTCAGCCATGATCGGTCAGCGTCTGTGCGGCGCAAATTAATGCCAGATGACTGAGGCCCTGCGGCATATTGCCGCGCCATTCGTCACTGCGCACATCAAACATTTCGTTGAAAGTTTCCACGTTGCCGCGCTGGCACAGTTTGCCGAGGATCTGCTGCATGGCGCTTTCGGCACGCGTTGTCTCGCCCAGCGCCGCCCAGGCTTCCACCAGCCAGAACGAGCAGGCGATAAAAGTGCTCTCTTCCTGTTCCGTGCCGCTGTAGCGATACAGCATGGCGCTGCCGTGGCCCAGTTCCTGCTCAATGGCACGGTAGGTGGCCTGCATACGTGCCGGGTTGACGCGGCTACCGTAGGGATGCACCAGCGCCAGCGCAGCGTCCAGCCGGCCGTTGCTGTCGGGATAAAACACATACGCCTGTTTCTCTTCGTTCCAGCAGTGCGCTTCAATCCAGCTGCTGATGCGGTCGCGCTCGCGCTGCCAGCGTTTCAGCCACGTGGGTTCAATGTGGCGTGCTTCGGCCAGCGCGACGGCGCGATCCAGCGCCAGCCAGCAGGCCATTTTCGAATGGGTATAGTGCTGCTGTTCCGGCAGTTCCCAGATACCGCTGTCTTTCAGCCGCCATAAATCGGCACAGTGGTTAGCCAGCGCACCCAGCATGCGCGAGGTGGCTAAATCCAGCACGTGCCCGGCGCGTATAAACAGCTCGGCGGTGGCAAGCATATCGCCGTACATGCTCAGCTGCAGCTGGTCGCGGGCGTTGTTGCCCACGCGTACCGGCTGGGAATGATGATAGCCACGCAGCGGCACGAAGCGTTCGGCAGGCACTTCGTCGCCTTCCAGCGTGTAGCAGGTGCGCAGCGCGGTACCGTGGCGAATGATGGTTTTCGACAGCCAGGAGAACGCCGCTTTACAATCTTCCAGCGCACCGAGAAAAACAAAGGCTTTGATGATCAGACAGGCATCGCGTACCCATGCATAGCGGTAGTCATAATTCTTTTCCCCGCCAATGCCTTCCGGCAGCGAGGTAGTGGCTGCCGCCGCCAGCGCGCCGGTGGGGGAATACCATAAAAATTTCAGCGACAGCGCCGAGCGGCGCACGTGCTCAGCAAAGCGCCCCTGATAGCTCAGGCTGCGGGTCCAGTCGCACCAGGCGGTATGGCTGGTTTCAATCCGGGTATCGATCGCCTCCAGCGGCGGCACCGCCAGCGGTTCGCGCTCGGTGACCAGCAACGCCACCAGCGATCGACTGTCCGCAGCCGTCCGCAGCGTAGCGCTGATTTGCTCATCGTCACGCTGTTCGATCTGCCAGTCCTCGCTGGTGCGCAGCATCGCCATCAGATCGCCGATATGGTACACGTCGCCCTGTTCGGTGCTGTCCTGCCACGGCGAGCGCGTTTCGGCAACGGTGCCAAAGCGCAGCGTCAGACGCAGGGTCACTTCGCCATCAATGCCTTCCACGCGCCGCGCCAGTTCACTCCAAGGCAGACGGCCGGCCAGCGTGCTGTTCAGTGATTCGGTCAGCAGCACGCTGCCATCATCGGTAAAAAAGCGGGTTTCCAGTACGTTACTGTCGGCGCGATAAGCGCGCTCAATGCGGTAAGGGACGTCAGGTTCAATCTGGAAAAAACCGCCAATCTCCGGGTCGAGCAGGCGGTCAAACAGCGGGGCTGAGTCGAGGTTGGGCGCGCACCACCAGTCAATCGCGCCGTCGGGCGCAATCAGCGCCACCGACCGGCCTTCACCGATGGCCGCGTAGTCGCCTAGACGGGCAAAGCCCTGATCGCGCATCGGCGACTGCAGCGTTTGATTATTCATGGATCTTCCCTGTCAGCACAAACGGCAACGTGGCCGCCCGCGGCAGCCACGTAATCCGGATGAGCACCCGTATGTCAGAGGGTGCCGGTACCGCCATCAGAGCACCATACCTGGCCTGAGGTGAAGCTGTTGGTGGTCTCCGCAAAGGTCACATACAGCGGCGCGATTTCAGCCGGCTGGCCGGGGCGTCCCAGCGGCGCGCTGGCACCAAACTGCTCGACTTTTTCCTGCGGCTGGCCGCCGCACACCTGCAGCGCGGTCCAGTAAGGCCCTGGCGCGACGGCATTGACGCGAATTTGCTGTTCGCCCAGCTGTTTCGCCAGCGCTTTGGTAAAGGCAGCGATAGCGGCTTTGGTTTGCGCGTAATCCAGCAGGATGGCGCTCGGTTCATACGCCTGAACCGACGAGGTATTAATAATGGATGATCCGGCAGGCAGATATTCCAGTGCCGCTTTGGTGATCCAGAACATTGCATAAACATTGGTCTTAAAGGTGGCGTCAAAATCTTCCGTTGAGAGCGTGCGAATTGACTCATTAAATTGCTGGCGACCGGCGTTATTCACCAGAATATCCAGACCGTCGAGTTTTTCTGCTGCCTCTTTTACCAGCTGCTGGCAAAAAGATTCTGAGCGAATATCACCCGGAATAGCCACCGCTTTACGGCCTTCCGCTTCGATTAATTGCACCACTTCAGCGGCGTCCTGCTCCTCTTCCGGCAGGTAGTTGATCGCCACGTCTGCCCCTTCACGGGCATACGCAATGGCTACCGCGCGACCAATACCGGAGTCGCCACCGGTAATCAGCGCCTTGCGCCCGGTTAAACGGCCAGTGCCGCGATAGCTGGTTTCACCGTGATCGGGACGGGGTTCCATCTTACTGGCTAATCCCGGAATGGGCTGATGCTGCTTTTTGAATGGCGGCTTTGGATATTCCTGGGTAATCAGCGTTTTGTTAGTAAATGAAGTCATACCTATCTCCTTG
>NZ_JASEWO010000286.1:0-3315 GCF_030024295.1 Pantoea sp. Pa-EAmG | reverse complement strand
GTGGCTGCGGTAAAGGATGGTAGGCAGCATTATATTGTCCGGCGCTATCGTTATTTTGCCTTACATTAACAGCCAGACGGCAGGATCTGTCCAGCGCTTAGACGCGTAATCGTTAACTATTTTATTAAATTCCACTTAACCGAAGCGGCTGGCAGGGCACGTCAGGTGGAATTTTTACTCAACCGCTGGTCAGCGAGGTTAACGATAAATAAATTCGATTGAAGGGATAAATGAAAAGCGTATCGTTAGCCGGGTTAACCGGAGGTGATAAAGATGTTGCGTGATTATTTGAAGATTGATGAAAGCGATCGTTTAGTTGAGCAGAGCTTGTTACGCCTGCATAACCGTGGACAGGAAGATGTCACCGAATGGCACATTGTCGGTGCCAACGGTGAGCAAAAGGGCAGCGTGGCGCTGTTCGATAAACTGAGTAACCGTCGCTCTTATCGCGTTAGTTACCGTATAACGCAAACCGATCCCGAGGGAAGGGTGATCGTCGATCATCTCACCGACACGTTGTGATTTTTGCCGTAGTCTTTTGTTGGATTTGACCCGCCGCGTGGCGGGTTTTTTGCTGCTTCAGCGGCTGCCGCGCCGCCGCATTTCCACCAGCGTGCCAATCAGTTCCAGCGTACTTTTCTGACTCTGCTGCACGGGAAAATCTTCGTTCAGCGGCCGTAACGAGAAAATTTGCTCGTCGTGCATCCGAATAATTCGCACCATCGCGACGTCGTCAACCCGCGCCAGCACCACATCGCCCGGCTGGGGCACGCGTTGCGGATCAAAAATCAACCGGTCGCCGGCGCGATACGCCGGGTTCATGGCGTCATCTTCCAGCGTTACCGCCAGCGCACCGTCGCTCAGCGCTTCGTCACTGTAAAGAAAGCGAACAGCCTGCTGCTGCCACTGCAGTCGCTGCTCATTCAGCCAGTCCGCGGCCTGCACCAGCGTGACCAGCGGCACGGCAGTGAGAGCGGGGGAAGCGTGCGTACTTGCAAACGGCTGGCCGTCGCCATCAATAATCCACGCCGCGCTACACTGCAGCAACTCCGCCAGCCGCAGCAGATGCTCACCACGCGGCACCGTCTCTTCTTTCTCCCACTGCGAAACCGCAACGTGTGACACGCCAATGCCATTGGCCAGTGCCTGCTGCGTTAATTTCAGTGCCTTACGGCGCTGGCGAATGCGCTCACCACCAGATTCTTTTTTCATCATCTTGACAACTCCTCCAGGCTTTACTTAAGTATACTTAAAATCATTATTTAAAGTAAACTTAAATATGCCGCTGGCCGTGATACTGGCGAGGGAGGTCAGCGGGTTGTCCGGCTAACCCTCGCCAGGTGAGAGAGGTAGGGCATGGAGAGTAGTTTGGTCACCAGCGTAGGCGCACTGCTGCTTGGCGGTGGCGCGGCAGCGGTGTTCTGGAAACCCCTGATGGCGGGGATCGCGTCTATCGTCACCAGCAATCGCGCGGGCGGCGAGATCATCACCAGCTACAAAGAGCAGGTGCTGCTTCTCAAGGAGAGCCATGCGCTGATGCGCCAGGAAAACGATGAACTGCGTATCCGTCACGACAAAAACCTGCGGCGTATCTCATCGCTGGAGACCGATCTGCGTTTGATCAAGAACGCACTCGGTATCCTGCTGGCGACCACCGAAGCCGAGCACAGCGATAAGTTTCGCAGCCAGATTAATCAATTGATCACCACTCTGGAGGAGAACCGCGATGGTGCAGATAAACAGTGAACTGCTGGTGCGAAGCCACCGCCGTCATTTGATGCTGGGTGGCCTGCTGATGCTGTTATCGCTGCTGTGTGTGGCGATGACCATTCTGTTTCTTTACGTCAATAACGACGCCAACCGGCGCGTGGAGGAGATTCGCCAGCAGTACCGGGCCATCTCCGATCGACGCGAAGCAAAGGTCGCCGAACTGACCAGCCAGCTGGTTGAGCTGCAGAAAAAGCTGGATGCCCAGCCGCCGCGCAGCGCCAGCCATACCTCAACGCCCTCCACGCCGCCGGCCGGTCAGCAAACCGCGCCACAGCCGCGGCGCTAAGGAGGACCTGATGCGAATTACCGAGCGGATCGCAGTCCGTTTGCAGCAACTGCGGTCTTTATTTAGCAATAAGGAGAAAATTATGAGCGATCAAACTGTTATCAACCCAACCAGCGCTGCGGCGCAACAGGAATTGTCACCGCTGGAGAGTTTTGCCAACGAAACGGCCAGCGCGCCAGCTGCCGCTGACAGCGCAACTGATAGCGTTGCCCAGCCAGCAACGCCGCCGGCAGCCGCAACGCCAGCTGCGCAACCGGCAGCGCCCGCCAGCGCTGAGCAACCGTTTCATGCGGATGCTCCGGTCGATCTCGATCAGCAGCTGGCAACGCAGGATACGCTGGCGAACGGCTCGGCCAGCGCAGGCGCCTCAGCGGCCGCCACGCCTGGTGTGCGCAACGCGCAGGCCGCCGCACCGGTTGCTGTCCCCGACGCGCCGGCTGCTGCGACCGCCGCCAGCGATGCGGTGGCGCAGGATATCAGCGCCGGGGTGAAGGACTTTGTCCAGGCCTTCAGCTTTGTTGAACAGGGCGTGCTGAAGCTGGGCAGCGCCGCGAAGGATGAACTTATTGCGCTGGCGAAGAAGTATCTGTAATTCAGGCGGGCAGGGATGCCCTCATCACCCGTTCGGTCGCGAGATCTGCTTTTCCAGTTCCAGCGGGTTTCGCTGCCGGCTATTAATCTTTTTAGCGGGCGAGCCGAAGTAGATCGACCACGCTTCGGTATCGCGCGTTATCAGTGAATTGGCGCCTACTGCGGTTCCCTCTGCCAGCGTAAGGCCCGGCATAATAATGGATTGCGAACCGACGATGACATGCCGGCCCAGCACCACTTTCCCCGAGGTGACGCCGGTCAGGTGGGCAGGCACGGTGGGATTGGTCATGAATTCCCCACTATAGTCATCACTTTTCGAGTAGATTTTTACGCCCTGTGAAAGCCCCGAGAAATCCTCCATTTCCACACCGGCACCCGCCAGTACGGCGCAGTAACCGCCAATATGAATGTAGGAGCCAAGCGTCAGATACCCATCGCCGGCAGCCACGAGGGTCGAGAATCCGTCGATGCGCACGTGATCGCCAAGAGTGATATTGTGCAGGCCAATAATGGTGCAATTTTTGGCCACCATGACCTGCCTGCCGACGTGTTTGAAGCCGAAACTATTCAGCTCATGTTCGGTGTAATAACCAGGATTGAAAGGTTCAGTCGACACAGTGCATTCTCCGGATGATCGGGGCTGGTGTGCCATTATAGGTGTGAAGGCA
>NZ_JASEWO010000285.1:0-3316 GCF_030024295.1 Pantoea sp. Pa-EAmG | reverse complement strand
CAGCTTACGTTCCAGCTCCGGATGAACCACCCCGATAAATCCGATTCGTTCGCCAGCTAAATAAATGCCTGCACTCTGTCCCGGATGCAGCGCCGGATTGGCTTCTGCACGGAACGAAATCGCGTCGAGTTTACCGGTCAAATCCAGCAGCGACTCTAAATCGCCTTTCAAATCATAGAAGTCAACCGTCTGGCGCGCCAGATCCCAGTGCTCTTCGTAGCGGTTACCGCTCAGCACGCCCGCTAGCATAAGATCCTGACGGATGCCGAGATCGGCCTGCGTATCAGGCACAAAGCGTAAACCGCTCTCAAACAGGCGCACGCGGCTCTGCTGACGGTTCTGGTTATACACCACGGCGCCGAGCAGACCGGTCCACAGCGACAGGCGCATTGCCGACATATCGCTGGAAATCGGGCTGGGCAGAATCAACGCTTCTTCGCCCGGATGCAGCAGCTGCTGCACTTTCGGATCGACAAAGCTGTAGGTAATCGCTTCCTGGTAGCCTTTATCCACCAGCAGGTTTTTGGCACGCTTCAGCGACAGATCGGCTTCACGGTGCTGGGTCATCAGCAGGCTGGCTTTCACCGGCACATCCGGAATGTTGTTGTAGCCGTATACGCGCGCCACTTCTTCGACCAGGTCTTCTTCGATGGCCATATCGAAGCGCCAGCTCGGGGCGACGGCTTGCCATTCGCCGTTGCCGACGGTGACGTCACAGCCGAGACGGGTCAGGATATCGGTCACCTGCTCATCCGCAATGACGTGGCCAATCAGGCGGTCCAGCTTCTCACGGCGCAGCGTAATGGTGGCGCGCGCCGGCAGTTTGCTGGCATCGGTCTGATCGATAACCGGGCCGGCTTCGCCGCCGCAAATCGCCAGCAGCAGCTGAGTGGCGCGCTCCAGCGCCTTATGCTGCAGCGCCGGATCGACACCGCGCTCGTAGCGGTGGGAAGCATCGGTATGCAGACCATGACGACGCGCACGACCGGTGATCGCCAGCGGATCGAAGAACGCGCACTCAAACAATACATTCTGCGTCGCTTCGTTGACGCCGGAGTGCTCACCGCCGAAGATGCCACCCATCGCCAGCGCTTTGTGGTGATCCGCAATCACCAGCGTATCGCTGTGGAGGGTCGCTTCGCTGCCGTCGAGCAGCGTCAGGGTTTCCCCCTCTTTCGCCATGCGCACCACGATACCGCCGTCAATGCGGTCGAGATCGAAGGCGTGCATCGGCTGGCCGAGCTCCAGCAGCACGTAGTTAGTGATATCCACTACTGGATCGATCGAGCGGATACCGCAGCGGCGCAGTTTTTCGCGCATCCACAGCGGCGTTTCTGCTTTCACGTTTACGCCTTTTACCACGCGGCCCAGGTAGCGCGGGCAGGCATCGGTGGCGTCAACGCGAATCGGGAAGGTGTCGCTAATGGTGGCTTTAACCGGCTCGATGACCGGCGCCTGCAGCGGCAGGCCATTGATCACCGCCACGTCACGCGCGATACCGATGATGCCCAGGCAGTCGGCACGGTTCGGCGTCACGCTGATTTCGATGGTGTTGTCATCCAGCTGCAGGTACTGGCGAATATCGGTGCCCACCGGCGCATCGGCTGGCAGCTCGATAATACCGTTGTGATCGTCAGAAATCCCCAGCTCGGAGAACGAGCACAGCATGCCTTCTGACGGCTCACCGCGCAGTTTTGCCGCTTTGATTTTGAAATCACCCGGCAGCACGGCACCGACGGTCGCCACGGCCACTTTCAGGCCCTGACGGCAGTTTGGCGCGCCGCAGACGATATCCAGCAGGCGTTCGCCACCGACGCTGATTTTGGTGACGCGCAGCTTGTCGGCGTTCGGGTGCTGGCCGCACTCCACCACTTCACCCACCACAACGCCATGAAACGCGCCTGCCACCGGGTCGACGCCGTCGACTTCCAGACCGGCCATGGTGATTTGCTCAGACAGCGCGGCGCTGTCCAGGGCTGGATTTACCCATTCGCGTAACCAGAGTTCACTGAATTTCATTGGATAACCTGCCCTTATTTAAATTGTTTGAGGAAACGTAAATCGTTTTCGAAGAAGGCGCGCAGATCGGTCACACCGTAGCGCAGCATGGTCAGACGCTCCATGCCCATACCGAAGGCGAAGCCGGAGTAGATTTCCGGATCGATGCCCACGTTGCGCAGTACGTTCGGATGCACCATGCCGCAACCCAGTACTTCCAGCCATTTGCCGTTTTTACCCATCACGTCCACTTCCGCTGACGGTTCGGTGAACGGGAAATAGGACGGGCGGAAGCGAATCTGCAGGTTCTCTTCGAAGAAGTTGTTCAGGAAGTCATGCAGCGTGCCTTTCAGATTGGTGAAGCTGATGTCTTTATCGACAATCAGACCTTCCATCTGATGGAACATCGGGGTGTGCGTCTGATCGTAATCGTTACGGTAAACGCGGCCCGGCGCGATGATACGAATCGGCGGCTGCTGATTTTTCATGGTACGGATCTGCACGCCCGACGTCTGGGTACGCAGCAGGCGCGTGGCATCGAACCAGAAGGTGTCGTGATCGGCGCGCGCCGGGTGATGCCCCGGAATATTCAGCGCATCAAAGTTGTGATAATCGTCTTCAATTTCCGGACCGGTCGCCACCGCGAAACCCAACTCGCCGAAAAAGGTTTCGATACGATCGATGGTGCGGGTCACCGGATGCAGACCGCCGTTCTCGATACGGCGTCCCGGCAGCGATACGTCAATAGTCTCTGCCGCCAGGCGGGCATTCAGCGCCGCGCTTTCCAGCGTATCTTTACGCGCGTTAAGACGATCCTGTACCTGCTGTTTGGCATCGTTGATGACCGCACCGGCCGCCGGGCGCTCTTCCGCCGGCAGTTCACGCAGGGTGGTCATTTGCAGCGTCAGGTGCCCTTTTTTACCCAGAAATTCGACGCGCACGGCGTCCAGGGCGGCGATATCCGACGCCTCGTCGATAGCGGCCGTGGCACGGGCCACCAGGTCTGCGAGTTGGGACATGATTTCCTCTTCTTCCAGCCGGGCTGGTCAGTTCTTGTAAGGACCGTGAGATCCGATTAAGTGTCGCCAGAAACAAAAAAGCCTCCACGAGGGAGGCTTTCAGCGCGATTTTTCGTTTCTTTTCTTATGCGCAAAAGCCCCTGACGATCAGGCGCTAAAGTAAAAAAAGAAACGGAAAATAGCAGCGTGCATGCTTGCGTTACCTTGTCTTGATAGAAACCGCACTATTGAAATGCCCTGCGGCTAAAATGTCAATCATTTGCGTGAGTTGCAGACAATAAAAAAGGGAGCAAGCTCCC
>NZ_JASEWO010000062.1:0-23221 GCF_030024295.1 Pantoea sp. Pa-EAmG | reverse complement strand
GAGGATGTTTTATGGACCAAGCCGGTATCATTCGCGATTTGCTTGTCTGGCTGGAAAGCCATCTGGATCAACCCCTTTCGCTCGATAACGTTGCGCTAAAAGCGGGCTATTCCAAGTGGCACCTGCAGCGAATGTTCAAGGAAGTTACTGGCCACGCCATCGGCGCGTATATCCGCGCCCGCCGGCTGTCCAAGGCCGCCGTCGCGCTGCGTCTCACCAGCCGGCCAATCCTCGACATTGCGCTGCAGTATCGCTTCGATTCGCAGCAAACCTTTACCCGCGCGTTTAAAAAGCAGTTCAATCAGACACCTGCGTGGTATCGCCGCTCGTCGGAGTGGAATTCGTACGGCATTCGCCCGCCGATTCGTCTCGATGATTACCCGATGCCGCAAGCGCAGTTCGTCACGCTGCCGGAAACGGTGCTGGTGGGGCAAACGCAAAGCTATACCTGTACGCTGGAGCAGATCTCCAGCTACCGCGACGAGATGCGCATCCACTTCTGGAAGCAGTTCCTGCTGGAGACCGATACCGTGCCGCCGGTGCTGTACGGCCTGCATCAGGTACGCGCCAGCCATGAGAAGGATGATGAGCAGGAGATTCTGTACACCACGGCGGTGCCGGCCGACCAGCAGGCGCTGAGCATGCAGTCAAACCAGAGCGTGATTCTGGAAGCCGGGGATTATGTGCAGTTCAGCTATCAGGGACCGCGCACTGCACTGCAGGATTTTATTCTGCTGCTGTACGGCACCTGTATGCCGACCCTCGGCCTGGTGCGCCGTCAGGGCCAGGATATTGAGCGCTTCTATACGCACGGTGGCAAGAAGCGCAGCGAGCCGCCAATGGAGATTCGCTGTGAATATCTGATTCCGATTCGTCCGCAGCAGTAACGGGCGTTGTCGATGGTCGCCATGAATGGCGACCCTACAGAAAATTCACCGTTTGTCGCCGATGCGGATTGCCCATGCCCTCGTAGGGTGCGCATTCATGCGCACCGATTCAACCGCAGCAACAACCCCTACCGTTTGTCGCCGATGCGCATTGCCCATGCCCTCGTAGGGTGCGCATTCATGCGCACCGATACGCGATCATTAATACGCACCGATACGCGGTCATTCTGCGCCGTGCGCTACCGCGCTTAACGCTGCAGCTCATCCAGCGCCGGGGCATCCAGATGCGACACATCACCGGCCGTCTCCACCACCCAGCCGGCGGCGAGCCAGGCGCTTTGCTGATGATCGACGCGCGAAATCGAGCAGTTACGCAGACGCAAACGGCGCTCCGCATGGGCCGGCAGCCCCAGAATGGTACTTACCAGCACACCCAGCGCCATGCCGTGGCTGACCAGCAGCGGACGGCTACCCGCCGGCAGATCGAGACAGGCGTTGAGCGCGGCATGCATGCGCGTCGCCATCTCCTCCATCGACTCGCCGCCCGGAATCCGGCCGCCTTCGGTGCCATCCACCAGCGCTTTACGCCAGCTCTCCTCTTCCGCCGTCAGGCCGTCGAGCGGACGCTGCTCCAGACAGCCCATATTGAGCTCGCGCAGGCGGGCATCCAGCGTTACCGTACAACCGCAGGCATCAGCGATAATCTCCGCGGTGCGCCGGGTACGTCCTAAATCGCTGGCAATCACGTGAGTAATGCCCAGCGATTTCACGCGCTCGCCCACCTGATGCGCCTGCTGCTCACCTTTATCCGTCAGCGGACTGTCGGACTGCCCCTGAATGCGTCGGGCCGCATTCCAAACCGTTTCACCGTGACGAACAAGATAGACCTGTAACATGCTTAATTTCCGTTATACTGCGACAAATTTGTCTTGAGGGTTCAGGTAATTATGTACCATGTTGTCGCAGCCACCATCAATCCGGCAAAAATCCGCGCAATTGCTCAGGCGTTCAACGACGTTTTCGGCGAAGGATCCTGCCATATTGAAGGGGTCGAGGTCGAGAGCGGCGTCGCCGCGCAGCCCTTAAGCGATGCCGAAACGCGAACTGGCGCACGCCAGCGTGTGGCGAACGCGCGTCATGTGCGGCCACAGGCGGATTACTGGGTGGCGATTGAAGCGGGCATCGAGGGCGACTGCGCCTTTGCCTGGATGGTGGTGGAGAATGCGCAGCAGCGCGGCGAATCCCGCTCCGCCAGCTTTACGCTGCCGCCGGTGGTGATGACCGGCCTGGCCGCCGGACGCGAACTCGGTGACGAGATGGCGCGCTTAACCGGCGTGGAGAATATCAAACACAAGGGCGGTGCGATTGGCGCCTTCACCCACGGCCTGCTGAGCCGCTCCAGCGTCTATCATCAGGCCCTGATTCTGGCGCTCTGTCCGTTCACTCACCCGCTGTATCAGCAGTAATCAGCTGCGCCCGAGGCGCGCTTCCAGCCAGCGTTTCAGCTCGGGCGGCGCCTCTTTCAGGCTATTGGATCCGCGGGTGATGGTGGCAATCCCGACGCCCAATTCGTTTTTCAGCTCGCGCTGACTGATATCACCGTTGATCAACGCTTCGATAATGCGCAGGCGCGTGCCTAAGGCTTCGCGCTCATCCGGCGTCATCATCAGCTGCAGCAGTGGCAGCGCTACGTCATCGGAAAACGCGTTGTGCATCAGGTCGATGAAACGCAGCCAGTTGTCTTCAACCGGCTGCGGGGAAAGGGGTTGGCTCATGAAGGCTTCCGTACTCATTAACGAGTACGGAAGCATAACACAGTCAGTAACGGCGATTCCACTCGCCGTCGGCGAGAATCTTATCCGGCTTGCCCATGAAGTAGCGGTAATAAGCATCGTAGGCCAGCACGTTTTTCACGTAGCCGCGGGTTTCCGAGAAGGGAATGGTTTCGATAAACGCCACCGCATCCAGTTTGCCGCCGCTGGTATTCAGCCAGCTGCGCACCCGCCCCGGGCCGGCATTGTAGGCGGCAGAAGAGAAGATGCGGTTCTGACCAAACTGCTGATAGACATACTCCAGATACTGCGTACCAATCTGAATATTGGTCTGCGGATCGAGCAGCTGGCTGCTGTTAACGTAACCCGGAATGTTATACATCTTCACGGTATGGCTGGCGGTGCCCGGCATCACCTGCATCAGGCCACTGGCGCCAACTGGTGAGCGCGCTTTCGGGTTCCACGCACTCTCCTGACGAGAGATCGCCATGGCGTAGCTTGGCGTGATGCCCTTATCGCTGGTGTATTGCTGATACAGATTGCGCCACGCCAGCGGGAAACGCTCTTTCAGGCTGTCCCACATTTTCGCGGTGATGGTGGCCTGCACGCTGAGATCCCACCAGTCCTGTTCATTGGCGTAGCGCGCCAGCATCTGCTGCTGGGTACGGGTTTTGCTGCTGATCAGATTGGCCCACTCGCTGCGCGCCAGGTTATCCAGCCCCCAGTACATCAGCTCGCGCACGCGCGCCATCTCCGGCCCCTGCACCACGCTATTGTCCGCCGCCGGAGCCTGATCCACCTGCAGCGGATACTCGACGCCCAGCCGCTGTGCCGCCACCATCGGATAGAAACCGCGCTGCTGCATCAGCTTACGCAGAATCTCTTCCGCTTCCTCTTTGCGCCCCTGCGCCATCAGTAAATCGGCCTGCCAGTACTGCCATTCATCTTTGTCTTTGGCTTCCACCGGCAGCCGGGCAATCCAGGTGTTCAGGCCGCGACGGTCGTTTTCACTCAGCGCCAGCCGCACGCGCCGCTCAATCAGCGCGGTGGATTCGCTGTTCATCACCACCGCATCGCGCCAGCGCGCCTGCTCCGAGGTGAGATCGGCACCCATCATGCGCCACACCACCGTCTCTTTCAGATCCTGCTCTTCCGCCGGGCTCATCTTCTGCGCCTGAACCAGCTGCGGGATCATCATGCGCGCATTGTCCATATCCTGACGCGCCACGCGGGCAAAGGCGTAGCTGGTGGCCATGCGGGTAAAATCGGTCGGGCCGAGGGTGCTGGCAAAGGTGGTGACGGTCTGGGGATTCTGCTGCAGCGCAATCAGCGCGCTGGCGGTGGTTTGATAATCCGCCGGCAGCATTTTCGCCAGGTAATTAACCAGGCTGTCGTTGCCGGCTTTCATCGCCAGGCGGATGCGTTCGAGGATGGTGATCGGCGACAGCTGCCCTGAAGCCTGCCACACCGAGAACAGCTTATCGCAGTCGTTCGGTAACGCGGTCCCGCGCAGCCAGATGGCTTTGGCCCCGTCAAACGCCGCCTGCTGCTGACCGGTCGCCCATTTGGCGTAGTACCAGTTACAGCGCGCCTGCACCGGCTTCGGCTCATCCGGGCTGAAGCTGAGCACGCCCGGCCAGTCCTGGCGGTGCGCCAGCACGTTAACAAAGCGCGTCTGCAGCGAGCGCGCCGGCGGCAGCGTGGGATACTGCTGAATAAAGTTTTTCACCGCCAGCCCGGTCTCCTGATCGAGATCCTGCGCCAGCAGGCGGTACTGCAGGTACGGATAGAGCGGATAATCCTGCAGCGTTGGCATCAGCTGCTCAACCTGATCCATCTGTTTGTTGTCCCAGGCCTGTTTGATCTGCGCATAGCGCTGTCGTTGCTGATCCAGCGAATCGGCCCACACGCTGCCGGCCGTGCTGACCAGACAGATCCCTATCATCCAATTACGCCACTTCTCCACTCCGCTCTCCTCATTGCTGCGCTCCAGCTTATGCCGGACTCCCTTCATGCTAACCAGGCCAACCGGCTCTTGCCACGTTCTTCACAAAATTTACCCAGGCGCACCGTGATTGTTCAGCGCCTGCGCCGCAATTGTGCAAATAATCATCAGAAAAACTTATTACCCATCAAATAGCTACGCGTTTTCATTCAGTTACAACTCTGGCACGCGCTTTGCTCTGTTGAATGCCATCTTGTATACCAGCTGGAATTCACTCATGGCATCGACCTTCGGTTTTACGCTTCAGGATTGGCAACGTTGCGCACAGCAGGATGCACAGCAGATCCCTGCACTGCTGGCCGCACATCTCGACGCACTCGATAACCAGGATAATGCCTGGCTGTACCTCGCTTCGCCGGCCCAGTTGCTGGCGCAGGTTGAACCGCTGCTGGCGGCATATCAGCGCAATCCGGCCGCGCTGCCGCTGTTTGGCGTGCCGTTTGCCGTCAAAGACAACATCGACGTGGCAGGCTGGCCGACCACCGCCGCCTGCCCGGCGCTGACGTATCAGGCCGCGGCCGATGCCTTCGTGGTGGCAAAGCTGAAAGCGGCAGGCGCTATCGTCATCGGTAAAACCAACCTCGACCAGTACGCGACCGGTCTGGTTGGCACCCGCTCGCCGTATGGCGCGGTGAGCAACACCTTTAATCCGGCCTACGTCAGCGGCGGTTCCAGCTCCGGCTCCGCGTCCGTGCTGGCGCGCGGCCTGGTCGGCTTCTCGCTCGGCACCGATACCGCCGGCTCCGGCCGCGTACCGGCAGGTTTTAACAATATCGTCGGGCTGAAGCCGACCAAAGGCTGGTTCTCGGCCAGCGGCGTGGTACCGGCCTGCCGTCTCAATGACACCATCTCGGTGTTCGCCCTGACGGTTGCCGATGCCTTTAGCGTCGCCAGCATCGCGGGCGGCTACGACGCCGGTGACGCCTACGCGCGCCAGTCGCCACGCAGCGCACCGGCCAGTTTCCAGCCGCAACCCTCGCTGGCGATCCCTGCCGCACCGCAGTTTTACGGCGATCAGCTGGCGGAAGCGGCGTGGCTCAGCGCGCTGGAGCAGCTCACGGCAGGCGGTGCGACGCTGCACCCGATCGACTTCGCCCCTTTCCACCAGCTGGCGGAGCAGCTCTATTACGGCCCGTGGGTGGCTGAGCGCACCGTGGCGGTCGGTGAGATGCTCGACCGCCCGGAAGAGATGGATCCGGTGGTGTACGGCATCGTCAGCAGCGGCCGCCAGTACAGCGCCGTCGAGGCGTATCAGGCCGAATACCTGCGCGCCGAACTGACGCGCCAGATCCAGCAGACGCTGGCCCGGTTCGATGCGCTGGTGGTGCCGACCTCGCCCACCATCCATACGCTGGAAGAGATGCAGCAGGAGCCGGTGCACTACAACTCGCAATTCGGCACCTATACCAACTTCACGAATCTGGCCGATCTCAGCGCGCTGGCGCTGCCCGGCCCGTTCCGCGCCGATGGACTGCCCGCGGGCATCACGCTGATCGCCCCGGCGTGGCACGACCGTGCGCTGGCGGCGTTTAGCCTGCGCTGGCAGCAGCAGCTGGCGCTGCCGCTCGGGGCCACCGGCAAAGCGCTGCCGCCGCAGCCCGCCGCGCTGCCGCCGTCACCTGACCACGTGCGCGTGGCGGTGGTCGGTGCCCATCTCACCAGCATGCCGCTGAATTTCCAGCTCACCACGCGCCAGGCGGTGTGGGTCGAAGAGACGCAAACTGCCAGCCACTATCGCCTGTTCGCCCTGCTCGATGGCCCGATCAAAAAGCCCGGCCTGCTGCGCGGCGACAGCGGCGCCGCCATCACCGTTGAACTGTGGGACATCCCGCTGGCGCGCTTTGGCGAATTCGTCGCGGAAATCCCGGCACCGCTCGGCATCGGCTCGCTGACGCTGGCGGATGGACGCATCGTGAAAGGCTTTATCTGCGAACCGGCAGCGCTGACGCAGGCGCTGGAAATCACTGAATTCGGCGGCTGGCGCAACTGGCTGACGTCACAGGGGAATCACTAATCATGTTCAGCACCGTTCTGATTGCTAACCGTGGCGAAATCGCCTGTCGTGCCATCCGCACCCTGAAGCGCCTCGGCGTAACCAGCGTGGCGGTCTATTCGGATGCCGACCGCAATGCGCGTCACGTTACCGAAGCCGATGTGGCCATCGCCCTTGGCGGTGACAAAGCCAGCGACAGCTATCTGCGCATCGACAAAATTCTCGCCGCCGCGCAGCAAAGCGGCGCGCAGGCCATCTGGCCCGGCTACGGTTTTCTCTCCGAGAGCCTGCCGTTCGCCGCCGCCTGCGAAGAGGCCGGCATCGCGTTTGTCGGCCCGACCGCACAGCAGATCGGCGAATTTGGTCTCAAGCATCGCGCCCGTGAGCTGGCGGCCAGCGCTGGCGTGCCGATGACGCCGGGCACGCCGCTGCTCAGTTCGCTGCAGGACGCACTCAGCGCGGCGGAAGACATTGGCTATCCGGTGATGCTGAAAAGCACCGCCGGTGGCGGCGGCATCGGTCTGACCCGCTGCGCCGACGCCACGGCCCTGGAGAACGCGTGGGAGAGCGTGCGTCGCCTGGGGGAACAGTTTTTCAGCGATGCCGGCGTGTTTCTTGAACGCTGCATTGATCGTGCGCGCCACGTGGAAGTGCAGATTTTTGGCGACGGCAAGGGCAAGGTGATTGCGCTGGGCGAACGCGACTGTTCGCTGCAGCGCCGCAATCAGAAGGTGGTGGAAGAGACGCCGGCCCCTAATCTGCCGCAGGCCACGCGTGAAGCGCTGCTGGCTTCAGCGGTGCGGCTGGGCGAACTGGTTAATTACCGCAGCGCCGGCACCGTGGAGTACATCTATGACGCCGCGCAGGACGCGTTTTATTTCCTCGAAGTGAACACCCGCCTGCAGGTGGAGCATCCGGTGACCGAGTGCGTCACCGGCCTTGACCTGGTGGAGTGCATGCTGCAGGTGGCGGCGGGCGATGCCATCGACTGGGATCGTCTGCAGCAGGCACCGCACGGCGCATCGATTGAGGTGCGGCTGTACGCCGAAGATCCGCTGAAAAACTTCCAGCCGAGCCCGGGCGTGTTAACCCACGTCAGCTTCCCGCCGGGGGTGCGCGTCGACGGCTGGATCGAGACCGGCAGCGAAGTGACGGCGTTTTACGATCCGATGGTAGCCAAACTGATCGTGCATGGCGAAACGCGCGACGCCGCGCTGGCGAAACTGCAGCAGGCGCTCGACGCTACCCAACTGCACGGCATCGCCACCAATCTCGATTATCTGCGTCAGATCGTGGCGACCGACGCCTTCCGCAGCGGCAACGTCTGGACGCGCTTCCTTGACGGCTTTACGCCGGCGGCCAGCGTCATCGAAGTGCTGCAGCCGGGCACGTTCAGCAGCATTCAGGACTTTCCCGGCCGCCTGGGCTACTGGGACATCGGCGTGCCGCCGTCCGGCCCGATGGATGACTTCGCCTTCCGCCTGGCCAACCGTATCGTCGGCAACCACGCCAGTGCCGCCGGGCTGGAGTTCACCCTGCAGGGCCCGACGCTGCGTTTCCACAGCGATGCACTGATTGCGCTGACCGGTGCCGACTGTCCGGCCGATCTTGACGGCAGCGCGGTCGACTACTGGCAGCCGGTGGCGGTGAAAGCCGGACAAACCCTGACGCTGGGCCGCGCGCAGAGCGGCTGCCGCACCTATTTAGCGGTGCGTAATGGTTTCGATGTGCCGGAGTATCTTGGCAGCCGCGCCACCTTCTCGCTGGGCCAGTTTGGCGGCCACGCCGGACGCACGTTGCGCGTCGCCGACATGCTGCCGATCTCCCAGCCAGCGCTCGCCGCCTGCACCACGCCAGCCCCGGTCAGCGAACCTGAAGCGCTGGATCGCGCGCTGGTGCCGCACTACGGCAGCGAATGGCGCATTGGCGTGCTGTACGGCCCGCACGGCGCACCGGATTTCTTCACCCAGGCCGCCATCGATGAGTTCTTTGCCAGCGACTGGCAGGTGCATTACAACTCCAACCGGCTGGGCGTCCGTCTGGTCGGGCCTAAACCCAGCTGGACGCGCGCCAATGGCGGTGAAGCCGGGCTGCATCCGTCTAACGTACACGACTGCGAATACGCCATCGGCGCGGTGAACTTTACCGGTGATTTCCCGGTGATCCTGACGCACGACGGCCCAAGCCTTGGTGGCTTCGTCTGCCCGGTCACCATCGCCAAAGCCGAGCTGTGGAAAGTCGGCCAGGTCAAACCGGGCGATCGCATCCGCTTCCACCCGATCAGCGCCGACGAAGCGGTCGCGCTGGAGAAAGCCCAGGCGCACAGCGTAACCACGCTGCGCAGCCAGCACGCAGCGGCCTTCGCGGTGCCGTCGCTGGCGGCGAGCAACATCGGTTCTGCCACCCTGTTAGCGGCGCTGCCGGCGACCGCCACCACGCCTGCGGCGGTCTACCGCCAGGCGGGCGACAAATATGTGCTGATTGAGTACGGCGATAACGTGCTGGATCTGGCGCTGCGCCTGCGCGTACACCTGCTGATGCAGGCGCTGCGCCAGCGTGCAGAGCCCGGCATCGAAGAGCTGTCGCCCGGCGTGCGCTCGCTGCAGGTGCGCTATGACAGCCTGGTGATCGGTCAGCAGCAGCTGATGACGCTGCTGCTGGAGCTGGAAGCCGGGCTGGGCGACGTCAGCGCGCTGAAAGTGCCGTCGCGCATCGTCTGGCTGCCGATGGCGTTTGAAGACAGCGCCACGCTCGGCGCGGTGGAGCGTTACAAAGAGACGGTTCGCGCCAGCGCGCCGTGGCTGCCGAACAACGTTGACTTCATTCAGCGCATCAATGGACTGGCGAGCCGCGAAGCGGTACGCGACACCCTGTTTGCCGCCAGCTATCTGATTCTCGGTCTCGGCGATGTCTATCTCGGCGCGCCGTGCGCGGTGCCGATCGATCCGCGCCATCGCCTGCTGAGTTCCAAATACAGCCCGGCGCGCACCTTTACCGCCGAAGGCACGGTAGGCATTGGCGGCATGTACATGTGCATCTACGGCATGGATTCACCGGGCGGCTATCAGCTGGTGGGGCGCACGCTGCCCATCTGGAATAAGTTCCTGCAAAACGATCAGTTTGCCGCCGGCGAACCCTGGCTGCTGCGCTTCTTTGACCAGGTGCGTTTCTATCCGGTGAGCGAAGCGGAACTGACGCAGCTGCGCGACGATTTCCGCGCCGGTCGTGCCCGCATCCGCATCGAGCAGAGCGAGTTTGATTTCGCGGCGCATCAGCAATTCCTCGCCGACAACGCGCCGGAAATCAGTGCCTTCCGTGAACGCCAGGCCGCGGCGTTTGAGCAGGAAGTGACGCTGTGGGCGCAGGAAGAGCAGGAAGCGCCGCTCACCAGTGAAGAGACGCTGGTGGTCGCCGACGCAGAGGACGATGCGCTGGCAGTGTGCGCTGACATGAACGGCAACATCTGGAAAGTGCTGGTTGCGCCGGGCGATACGGTGCAGGCCGGCCAGACGCTGATCATCGTGGAAGCGATGAAGATGGAGCTGGCGATTGTCGCGCCGCAGGCCGGCACGGTGAAACGCATTGCCTGCCAGGCGGGCCGTCCGGTAAGTCCGGGCGACACCCTGCTGTGGCTGGCTTAAGGAGCAGGTATGAACAGTAGCGCGCCCCGCAGCAAAGGCCGTCCCGAAGCGCTGGCCGAAAAGGTTTATCAGGCGCTGAAGCAGGACATCTTTGAATTCCGTCTGATGCCGGGTGACCGCTTCAGCGAAAACGAAATCGCCGATCGGCTGGCGGTGAGCCGCACGCCGGTGCGTCAGGCGCTGTTCTGGCTGGAGCGCGAAGGCTACGTTGAGGTGTGGTTTCGCAGCGGCTGGCAGGTGCGGCCGTTCGATTTCGCCTACTTCGAGGAGCTGTACGACTTCCGCACCGTGCTGGAACGCGAGGCGGTGCGCCGCCTGTGCGCGCTGCCGCCGCTGGCCTGCGCGGAAACCCTGACCGCGCTGAAAACCTTCTGGATCGACGATGCCCGGCTGGAAGATGGCAAAGCGGTATCAGCGCACGACGAAGCGTTTCACATGGCGCTGGTGGCGGCGGCGGGCAATCAGGAGATGGCGCGCATCCACGCCGAGCTGACAGAAAAAATCCGCATCATTCGCCGTCTCGACTTCACGCGGGATGACCGGGTCGATGCCACGTACCGCGAGCACGCTCAGATCTTACGGGCGATTTTTCAGCAACACACCGAGGAGGCACAGCGCATTTTAACCGACCACATTGCCGTCAGTAAGGCCGAGGTCAGGAAGATTACGTTGCATATGTTACAGCAGGCTCGGCTTCAACCCATTGAATAACAACAGATAACACAGTTAGGGGTTTAAATGATGAAACGACGTTCGTTGCTTAAAGCTTTCGCGCTCTCCGCTACCGTTGCCAGCATGGGCTTCGCCTTTACCGCACAGGCGGCAGACACCATCAAAGTCGGCATTATGCATTCGCTGTCCGGCACCATGGCGATTTCCGAAACGCCGCTGAAAGATGTGGCGCTGATGACTATCGATGAGATCAACGCCAAAGGCGGCGTGCTGGGCAAGAAGCTGGAACCGGTGGTGGTCGATCCGGCCTCTAACTGGCCGCTGTTCGCCGAAAAAGCGCGCCAGCTGCTGACTCAGGACAAAGTGGCGGTGGTGTTTGGCTGCTGGACGTCGGTCTCGCGCAAATCGGTGCTGCCGGTGTTTGAAGAGCTGAACGGCCTGCTGTTCTATCCGGTGCAGTACGAAGGCGAAGAGATGTCGCCGAACGTGTTCTACACCGGCGCCGCGCCGAACCAGCAGGCGATCCCGGCGGTGCAATATCTGATGAGCGAAGATGGCGGCAGCGCCAAACGCTTCTTCCTGCTCGGCACCGACTACGTCTATCCGCGCACCACTAACAAGATTCTGCGCGCCTTCCTGCATAGCAAAGGCGTGCAGGATAAGGATATCGAAGAGGTGTACACGCCGTTTGGTTACAGTGATTACCAGACCATCGTGTCCAATATCAAAAAATTCTCCGCCGGCGGCAAAACCGCGGTGATCTCCACCATCAACGGTGATTCCAACGTACCGTTCTACAAAGAGCTGGCGAACCAGGGCATTAAAGCAACCGACATTCCGGTGATCGCTTTCTCGGTGGGGGAAGAAGAGCTGCGCGGCATCGACACCAAACCGCTGGTCGGTCAGCTGGCAGCGTGGAACTACTTTGAGTCAGTGGATAACCCGACTAATGCGAAGTTCGTGGCCGACTACCGCGCTTACGCCAAAGCGCACAACCTGCCGAACGCCAGCACCGTAGTGACCAACGATCCGATGGAAGCCACCTACGTTGGCCTGCACATGTGGGCGCAGGCGGTAGAGAAAGCCGGCACCACCGATGTGGACAAAGTGCGCGCCGCGATGGCCGGACAGACGTTTAAAGCGCCGGACGGATTTACGCTGACCATGGACAAAACCAACCACCATCTGCACAAGCCGGTGATGATTGGTGAAGTGGAGGAGAACGGCCAGTTCAACGTGGTGTGGCAGACCGAACAGCCGGTACGCGCCCAGCCGTGGAGCCCGTATATCGCCGGGAATGATAAGAAGCCGGATTATCCGGTGAAGTCGGCGCAGTAAGGGGAGACTGACGGTCCTCGCCCTCTGGCCCTCACCCCGGCCCTCTCCCAGGGGGAGAGGGAGACGCTGCTGCATGTGAGGGCTGCTGCATGTGAGTGAGGCGCTGCTGCATGTGAGTGAGGCGCTCTTCATTCGCTCGATCGGTTCCCTCTCCCGCTTGCGGGAGAGGGTTAGGGTGAGGGCCAGACAACGCCCTAACCCTGATGAGGGCCACACCGCACCCAACGTAACCATAACAGGATGATCACCATGACACTCCGCCGTATTCTCAGCTGCCTGCTGTTACTGCTGCCGTGGCTGGCGCAGGCCGGTGATGGCGCTGACTTCGCCGCTGCCAGCCGTACGCAGCAGGCGACATTGCTGCAGCAGTGGGCTGCGGCGCCACAGGCCAGCCGCTTGCCGCTGCTGCAGGCGCTGCGCAATGAAAGCGTGGTTATCGACCAGAACAAACAGCCGTTCAGCAAACAGGCTGACCAGCTTCTGCCGCTCGACAGCGCCCGGCAGCCGGACGGCGAAACCAAAAAACTCTTCATGAACAACCGGCTGCGCGTGCTGATTGCCAGCGCCCTCGCCGCCCACCAGCTGGTGAGTGATGATGCGGCGATTCGCCTGCGCGCAGCGCAGCAGTTACAAAACGATGCCGTGCCTGACCAGCTGCCGCTGATTGAACAGCGCCTCGCCGCCGAGCAGGACAGCAACGTGCACGCGGTGCTGGCGATGGCCGCCGCGAATCTGCAGCTCGCCAGCCCGGACGCCGCGCTGCGCCTGAAAGCGGTCACGCTGCTCGGAGAATCGGGCGATCCGGCGATGCAGGCCAGCCTGACGCGCTTAACCCAGGCCAGCAACGAACCCGATGCGCAGGTGCGCGCCGCTGCGGCCGCCAGCCTGCAGCACATCAGGCAGCGCCTGATGTGGGGCGATTGGCTCGGGCAGGCGTTTACCGGTCTGTCGCTCGGCTCCATTCTGCTGCTGGCCGCGCTCGGCCTGGCGATCACCTACGGCCTGCTGGGCGTGATCAACATGGCGCACGGCGAGATGCTGATGCTCGGCGCCTACGCCACCTGGCTGGTGCAGAATCTGTTCCAGCAGTTTGCGCCGCAGTGGCTGGCGTGGTACCCGCTGCTGGCGCTGCCGGTGGCCTTCGCCGTCACCGCCGTAATGGGCATGCTGCTGGAACGCACCATCATCCGCCACTTATACGGTCGCCCGCTGGAGACGCTGCTCGCCACCTGGGGCATCAGCCTGATGCTGATTCAACTGGTGCGCATGCTGTTTGGCGCGCAGAACCTCGAAGTGGCCAACCCGGGCTGGCTGTCCGGCGGCTGGCAGCTGCTGCCGAATCTGGTGCTGCCGTATAACCGCATCGCGGTAATCCTGTTTGTCATCGCGGTACTGGCGCTCACCTGGCTGCTGCTGAATAAAACCCGGCTGGGGCTGAATGTGCGCGCGGTCACGCAGAACCGCGCCATGGCGGACTGCTGCGGCGTGCCGACCGGGCGCATCGATATGCTGGCGTTTGGCCTCGGTTCCGGCATTGCCGGACTCGGCGGCGTCGCGCTGTCGCAGCTGGGCAATGTCGGGCCGGAACTGGGTCAGGGCTACATCATCGACTCATTCCTCGTGGTGGTGCTCGGCGGCGTCGGTCAGCTGGCCGGCACCGTGGTGGCGGCTTTTGGTCTCGGCATCCTCAACAAAGTGCTGGAGCCGCAGATTGGTGCGGTGCTCGGCAAAATCCTGATCCTCGTGCTGATCGTGCTGTTCATCCAGAAACGTCCCCAGGGTCTGTTTGCCGTTAAAGGGAGGGTGATTGACTGATGAGCCAGCCACTGACCTTACGCGTGGTGCGCAAAGCGCCGCGCCTCAGCCTGATTCTCGGCGTCATCGTGACCGCGCTGCTGCTGGTGCTGCCGTTCTGCGCCCTGCTGCCCGCCAGCCATCCGCTGGCGATCTCCACCTATACGCTGACGCTGGTCGGCAAAATCCTCTGCTATGCGATTGTCGCGGTGGCGCTGGATCTGGTGTGGGGCTACGCCGGGCTGCTGTCGCTCGGCCACGGGCTGTTTTTTGCCCTCGGCGGCTATGCCATGGGCATGTACCTGATGCGCCAGGCCGCAGGCAGCGGTTTGCCGGCGTTTATGTCGTTTCTGTCGTGGAATGAGCTGCCGTGGTTCTGGGCCGGCAGCCAGCACTTTCTCTGGGCGCTGTGCCTGATTGTACTGGTGCCGGGCCTGCTGGCGCTGCTGTTTGGCTTCTTCGCCTTTCGCTCCAGAATCAAAGGCGTCTACTTTTCCATCATGACGCAGGCACTGACTTACGCCGGCATGCTGCTGTTTTTCCGCAACGAAACCGGCTTTGGTGGCAACAACGGCTTTACCGGTTTTACTACCCTGCTCGGTTTCAGCGTCACCGCCACCGGCACGCGTATCGCACTGTTTATCGCGACCGTGCTATTGCTGCTGTTCAGCCTGGCGCTGGGCTTTGCCCTGGCGCGCAGTAAGTTTGGTCGCGTGCTGACGGCGGTGCGCGATGCGGAAAACCGCCTGATGTTTATTGGTTACGATCCGAAGGGCTTCAAACTGTTCGTCTGGACGCTCTCTGCCGTGCTGTGCGGGCTGGCTGGTGCGCTGTATGTGCCGCAGGTCGGCATCATCAACCCGAGTGAAATGTCACCGACCAACTCGATTGAAGCGGCGATTTGGGTGGCGCTCGGCGGACGCGGCACGCTGATTGGCCCGCTGCTGGGTGCGGCCATCGTCAACGGTGCCAAAAGCTGGTTCACCGTCGCTTTCCCGGAATACTGGCTGTTTTTCCTGGGCCTGATGTTCATCCTGGTCACGCTGTTCCTGCCGCGTGGCGTAATTGGCCTGCTGCGCCGGAGGCGTCATGACTGAGCAACTGTTTACCCAACCGCACCCGGCGGATCGCCATCGTCAGCAAACCGATCCGGTGCTGCTGCTGGAGAACATCAACGTCTCGTTTGACGGCTTCCGCGCGCTGACCGATCTGTCATTGCAGATCGGTGTCGGCGAGCTGCGCTGCGTGATCGGCCCGAACGGCGCGGGGAAAACCACGCTGATGGACGTGATCACCGGCAAAACCCGCCCGGACAGCGGCCAGGTGATCTACGACCAGGATACCGATCTGCGCCAGCTGTCGCCGGTCGAAATCGCCCGCGCCGGCATTGGCCGCAAGTTTCAGAAACCCACGGTGTTTGAAGCGCTGACGGTGTTTGAAAACCTCGAAATCGCGCTGAAAAACGATAAATCGGTGTGGGCCAGCCTGCGCGCCCGGCTTAGCGGCGAGCAGCGCGATCGCATCGACGAGGTGCTGAAACTGCTGCGGCTCGGCGGCGAACGCCAGCGGCAGGCGGGTCTGCTGTCGCACGGGCAGAAGCAGTTTCTCGAAATCGGCATGCTGCTGGTGCAGGAGCCGCACCTGCTGCTGCTGGACGAACCGGCAGCCGGCATGACCGATGCCGAAACCGACTACACCGCCGAGCTGTTCCGCAGCCTGGCGGGCAAGCACTCGCTGATGGTGGTGGAACATGACATGGGCTTTGTGGAAACCATTGCCGACCATGTGACGGTGCTGCATCAGGGCCAGGTGCTGGCTGAGGGATCGCTGCGCGAGGTACAGGCGGACGATCGGGTTATCGACGTATATCTGGGGCGCTGAGATGTTACAGGTAGCAGAACTGCATCAATATTACGGCGGCAGCCATATCCTGCGCGGTCTGTCGTTTGAGGCTCGCCCGGGCGAGATCACCTGCCTGCTGGGGCGCAACGGCGTGGGCAAAACCACGCTGCTGAAGTGTCTGATGGGGCTGATTCCGGTCAAATCCGGCGAGGTTCGCTGGCAGAACCAGCTGATGAACACGCGCAAGCCACACCAGCGCGTGCAGGCCGGCATTGCTTATGTGCCGCAGGGACGCGAAATTTTTCCGCGTCTGACGGTGGAAGAGAACCTGCTGATGGGGCTGGCGCGCTTCTCCGGCACCCAGGCCAGCCGGGTACCGGAAGAGATCTACCAGCTATTTCCGGTGCTGCGCGAGATGAAAACGCGGCGCGGTGGCGATCTGTCAGGCGGCCAGCAGCAGCAGCTGGCGATCGGCCGGGCGCTGGCCTGCCAGCCGCAGCTGTTGATCCTTGATGAGCCGACCGAAGGGATCCAGCCGTCGGTGATCAAAGAGATCGGTGCAGTGATCCGCCAGCTGGCACAGCGCGGTGACATGGCGATCCTGCTGGTCGAGCAGTTTTACGATTTCGCCGCCGAACTGGCCGACAGCTATCTGGTGATGTCGCGCGGCGAAATTGTGCAGCGCGGCGCGGGTGCGAATATGGAGAGCGAGGGCGTGCGCGGGCTGGTGGCGATTTAGCCGCGCGGCGGGCGGACAGGCAGAAGACAGGTTGTTAATCTGCAAGAAAAAACTTATGTTTACCCTCCACCCGGCCATTCCGGCCGCAGCGAAGGTTGAGCGAACTGTTACTGATGGAAACCCGCCGCGACGAACGAATCAATAAGCTGGCGCAGGCGCTGAAACACAGCGACACCCTGCACTTAAAACAGGCCGCGCAACTGCTGGGCGTGTCAGAAATGACCATCCGCCGCGATTTAACCGGCGCGACGCAGGGCGTGGTGCTGCTGGGTGGCTATGTCATGCGCGACCCGCGGCAGAACGTGGCGCACTATTTTGTCAGCGACCAGCAAAACCTCAACGTCAGCAAGAAACGTCTGCTGGCACAGCGGGCTGCCGCGCTGGTACAGGCCAACGACACGGTGTTTTTCGACTGCGGCACCACGTTGCCGCTGGTGATAGAAGCGATTGATAACGATCTGCCCTTCACCGCCATCTGCAGCGCGATCAATACCTTTCTGGCGTTAAAAGAGAAGCCGCACTGTCGGGTGATTCTGTGCGGCGGCGAATTCCACGCCGATAACGCCGTGTTTACCCCGCTCGAGCAGGTCACGGTGCTGGATGCGCTCTGCCCCAATAAAGCCTTTATCTCTGCCGCCGGCATGGACGCCGCGCAGGGTGCCACCTGTTATAACCTCAATGAACTGCCCATCAAGCATCTGGCGCTGCAGCGGGCGCAGACCAAAATCGTGGTCGGCGACAGCAGCAAGTACGGCAAGGTACTGCCGGCGCGCATTGGCGACTTCTCGCTGTTTGATATGCTGGTCAGCGACAGCCCGCCTCCGCCCGCGCTGCTCGCCGTGCTGCAGGCGGCCAGGCTCACCCTGCACTGCGGCTAGCATTATTCCGCCGCTGCGGAAGATTGCGCGCAATGCGGCTGTGATTGCCGGGTGAAAACGGCTAAACTTCAGCATCTGACGTTCCACCCATTACAGACCAAGAGGCTCATCACAACGTGGCTCAATTCGTCTATAGCATGCATCGCGTCGGCAAAGTGGTTCCGCCGAAGCGTCACATTCTGAAGAATATCTCCCTTAGCTTTTTCCCTGGCGCCAAAATTGGCGTACTCGGCCTGAACGGCGCGGGTAAATCGACCCTGCTGCGCATCATGGCCGGCATTGATAAAGATATCGAAGGGGAAGCTCGCCCGCAGCCGGGCATCAAAGTCGGCTATCTGCCGCAGGAACCTCAGCTGAACCCGGAACACACCGTGCGTGAGTCGGTGGAAGAAGCCGTCGCGGAAGTGGTTGGCGCGCTGAAGCGTCTCGACGAAGTGTACGCGCTGTACGCCGATCCGGATGCCGACTTCGACAAGCTGGCCGCTGAGCAGGGCCGTCTGGAAGAAGTGATCCAGGCACACGACGGGCACAACCTGGAAACCCAGCTGAACCGCGCCGCCGATGCCATGCGTCTGCCGGAGTGGGATGCCAAAATCGCGAACCTGTCCGGTGGTGAACGCCGCCGCGTCGCGCTGTGCCGTCTGCTGCTGGAAAAGCCAGACATGCTGCTGCTCGACGAACCGACCAACCACCTGGATGCAGAATCCGTGGCCTGGCTGGAACGTTTCCTTCACGACTTCGAAGGCACCGTGGTAGCGATTACGCACGACCGTTACTTCCTGGATAACGTTGCAGGTTGGATTCTGGAGCTGGACCGCGGTGAAGGTATTCCGTGGGAAGGTAACTACTCCTCCTGGCTGGAGCAGAAAGATCAGCGTCTGGCGCAGGAAGCGTCTCAGGAAGCGGCACGCCGTAAGTCTATCGAGAAAGAGCTGGAGTGGGTTCGTCAGGGCGCGAAAGGCCGTCAGTCTAAGGGCAAAGCCCGTCTGGCACGCTTTGAAGAGCTGAACAATACCGAATACCAGAAACGTAACGAAACCAACGAACTGTTTATTCCGCCTGGAGCACGTCTGGGGGATAAAGTGGTTGAAGTCAGCAACCTGCGTAAATCCTACGGCGACCGCGTGTTGATTGACGATCTGAGCTTCTCCGTGCCGAAAGGCGCGATCGTCGGCATCATCGGTCCGAACGGCGCGGGTAAATCCACCCTGTTCCGCATGATGTCCGGTCAGGAACAGCCTGACAGCGGCTCCATCACCCTGGGTGAAACCGTGAAGCTGGCCTCCGTTGACCAGTTCCGTGACGCCATGGACAACAGCAAAACCGTGTGGGAAGAAGTCTCCGGCGGCCTGGATATCATGCGTATCGGCAACACCGAGATGCCAAGCCGCGCCTACGTTGGCCGCTTTAACTTCAAAGGCACCGACCAGGGCAAACGCGTGGGCGAGCTGTCCGGCGGTGAGCGCGGTCGTCTGCATCTGGCGAAGCTGCTGCAGGTGGGCGGTAACGTGCTGCTGCTCGATGAACCAACCAACGACCTGGACATCGAAACCCTGCGCGCGCTGGAAAACGCCCTGCTGGAGTTCCCAGGCTGTGCCATGGTGATCTCGCATGACCGTTGGTTCCTCGACCGTATCGCCACCCACATCATCGATTATCAGGATGAAGGTAAGGTGGAGTTCTTCGAAGGTAACTTTACCGAGTACGAAGAGTACAAGAAACGCACCCTCGGCGCCGAAGCGCTGGAGCCGAAGCGAATCAAGTACAAGCGCATGGCGAAGTAATCGCTGTGATAACAAAAAGGCGCCGCGGCGCCTTTTTTGTTGTGCTGCGCTAGCTGCCCAGCATCTGCTTTACCAGCTCGACGCAGCGCAGGAAGCGTGTGTCGTAGTCATCCTCTTTGACGTGCACATATTCAATGTGATTTTCACGCAGCATGGTGACCAGCATCGACTGGAACTCGCGGCGATCCATCGAACTGCCGAGGCTGCGCAGGCCGTCGGCCACCCACGGCACGTTATTTTCCAGCAGAATCACCAGGTCAAAGCGGTACTCATCGATCAGCGCCTGCACGAACGGGTGCTCGCGCCCTTCATACTTAAGGCAGAACGCCTGAGTAGTGATGAAGTCCGTGTCAATAAACGCCACTTTGTTGGCGTATTTGACGGCAAAATCGATGTACTGCGCCTGGCCGAGCGCGATTTTATCGTAGTCGGAGTATTGCAGCGCCATCTCGTCGCCGCCGAGGTGCGAGAAGACATAGTCGCGGCCATACTCCCACGCGCTGGTGGTGTTAAAGATGTTGGCCAGCTTGTTGACCAGCGTCGATTTGCCGCTCGATTCACCGCCGAGCACCGCCACGGTGCGCACGAAGAACGGCTTCACTTCAGTCGGGATGTACTCCCAGTAGCGGAACGGATCCTGACGAATCTGGCTGCCGCTGATGTTCATAAACGATCGATGCGGATCGATCACCACTGCCGGAATGCCCAGATGCTGCTGATACATCGGCGCATCCGGTTCTTCGCTGGTATAAACGCAGTCGGGCTCAATCCCCTGCTCCGCGAGGAAGGTTTTCACGCCAGCGCTCCACACATCCCAGCCGTGCGGATAGGGCTCGATGCCCTCTTCGTTGAACGAATGGATACGGATGTTTTTCTGGTACTTGAAGGTCTGCAGCAGCCAGCGCAGACGATCGCTGATGGTGGGCTGCTGCGACATGGCGCTGTTCTCAAACAGCTGGCGATCGCGCGGATCGTCATGGCCCATGATGATGTGCAGCTCATCGACCTGGCTACAGGCGCGCTGGATCAGGTAGATGTGACCGGTGTGCAGCGGATAGAACTTCCCGAACACCACGCCCACGGTTTTGTCGCGGCGCGGGAATTCCAGTCCGAGAAAACGGTGCAGCGCTTCCAGCTTCTGCGCGCTCGGGCTTTTGATTTTGGCATTCAGCAACTGGCTCAGATAGCCTTTGGTCATCCCGCTGGCATCAGCCACCTGCTGTAATGTGTGTCCCTGCTGGCGAATCGCGGTTTTCAGATAGTCAAACGATGACATGTGGTGCCTCCTGCATGGAATTAGAGGGATGGTGCGCGTGGGCCCTCACCCCGGCCCTCTCCCGCCCGCGGGAGAGGGGGAAAATCCTGGATAGAGCGATAAATGACAGATCTACGCCGTACTTCCCGCCTCTGCGAACGGTCCCCTCTCCCGCAAGCGGGAGAGGGGGAAAACCCTGAACAGAGCGGTAAATGGCAGATCAACGCCGTACTTCCCGCCCCTGCGAACGGTTCCCTCTCCCGCAAGCGGGAGAGGGTTAGGGTGAGGGAAAAGGTGGAGCCACAAGCCAAACCTCCCCCCAACAACTCCCCTTACAGCTCGTCCAGAATCGCCAGCGCGTCCGCCAGTTTCTTCGCGCTATACACCTTCATACCGTCAATCGCCTTCTTCGGCGCATTCCCTGCCGGCACAATGGCGCGCTTAAAGCCGTGCTTGGCCGCTTCGGAAATGCGCTCCTGGCCGCTCGGCACCGGACGAATCTCCCCGGCCAGCCCGACTTCGCCAAAAATCACCAGATCCTGCGGCAGCGGGCGATCGCGCAGGCTCGACACCATCGCCAGCAGCAGCGCCAGGTCTGCACTGGTCTCGGTGACTTTGACGCCGCCGACCACGTTCACAAACACATCCTGATCGGCCATCTGCAGGCCGCCGTGGCGGTGCAGCACCGCCAGCAGAATCGCCAGACGGTTCTGCTCCAGCCCAACCGCCACGCGGCGCGGATTGCCCATCATCGAATGGTCCACCAGCGCCTGAATCTCAACCAGCAGCGGGCGCGTGCCCTCCCAGACCACCATTACCGAACTGCCGGAGGTGATCTCATCGCCGCGTGACAAAAAGATAGCAGACGGGTTACTGACTTCGCGCATGCCCTGCTCGGTCATGGCAAAGACGCCCAGCTCATTCACCGCACCAAAGCGGTTTTTGTGGCTGCGCAGCGTGCGGAAGCGCGAATCGGCATCGCCGTCCAGCAGCACCGAACAGTCGATACAGTGCTCCAGCACCTTCGGACCAGCCAGCGAGCCATCTTTGGTGACGTGACCGACCATGATGATCGCCACGCCGCGCGTCTTGGCGAAGCGCGTCAGGTAAGCGGCGGTTTCCCGCACCTGCGCCACGCTGCCCGGCGATGACTGGATCTCCGCCATGTGCATCACCTGGATCGAGTCGATCACCATCAGCTTCGGCTGCTCCTGCTCGGCGATCAGGCAGATCTGCTCGATGCTGGTTTCCGACAGCATATTGAGGTTTTCCGTCGGTAATCCCAGACGATGGGCGCGCATCGCTACCTGTTGCAGCGACTCTTCGCCGGTGACGTACAGGGTTTTCATCCCTTCCGCCAGCTTACACATAACCTGCAACAGCAGCGTCGATTTACCGGCACCAGGGTTACCGCCAATCAGTATCGCGCTGCCCGGCACCACGCCGCCGCCCAGCACGCGGTCAAACTCTTTAAAACTGGTCGAGAAACGCGGCAGCGCTTCCAGACTGATCTCCGACAGCTTCTGCACCCGGCTGGTGCCGGCGCTGCCGGCATAGCCGCTCAGGCGCTCATTGCGCGCGGCCGCAGGCGAGGCGGCAATGCGCACCTCGGTAATGGTATTCCAGGCGTGACAGGCGCTGCATTGCCCCTGCCAGCGCGGATAGTCAGCGCCGCATTCGTTACAGACGAAGGCGCGTTTTGCCGCTTTGGCCAAATCAAATCCTCAGTTAACGCTCTTCGTGAATCAGGCTGCCGGTGAGAATGCAGAACACTCCCATCAGGTCAGCGTGGCGGATAATCACTTCCGTCTGCTCATTCACTTTGGGTTTAGCATGATAGGCGATACCCAGCGCCGCGGTTTTAATCATCGGCAGATCGTTAGCACCATCGCCAATCGCCACGGTTTGTTCCGGTGCGATGTCAAAGCGCTGGGCCAGACTGTTCAGGGTATCGGCTTTAAATTGCGCGTCGACGATTTGCCCCAGCACTTCACCGGTCAGCTTACCGTCACGCATTTCCAGTTCGTTGGCTACCGCAGCGGCCAGATGCAGCGTCTGCCGCAGGTGATCGGCATAGAAGGTGAACCCGCCCGAGGCAATCGCCACCTGCCAGCCCAGCGCCTGCAACTTGTGCACCAGCGTGGTCAGGCCCGGCATCAGCGGCAGCGTGTCGCGCACCTGCTTCATGATGTTGGCGTCAGCGCCGGCCAGCTTCGCCACGCGCTCGCGCAGGCTGGCTTTAAAATCCAGCTCGCCGCGCATCGCGCGCTCCGTCACTTCCGCCACCTGCTCGCCACAGCCCGCCAGTTTGGCGATCTCATCGATGCACTCGATCTGGATGGCGGTGGAATCCATGTCCATTACCAGCAGCCCTGGCGTTTTCAGATGGGGGATTTTGCCAAGCGGCGCCACATCAAAGCCAGCCTCATGTGCCAGCTTGCTGGCACGCGGCGTCAGCGAGCCCGCCAGCCGGATTACCTGATACTCATCGACATTCCACGCGCTGACGATCACCATCGCCGCGCCCAGCTGATGCTGATAATCAGTCAGTTTTTGTTTATCGAGCCCGCGCCCATACAGCAACCAGCCAGTCCGACCGGCACGGTAATCCAGCGGCATCA
>NZ_JASEWO010000061.1:0-23299 GCF_030024295.1 Pantoea sp. Pa-EAmG | reverse complement strand
AGTTAATATCGTTAAAGTAACGCTTAATAAGCGGCAGGGATTTTTAAACGTGGGGGGAGAAATCTCTTACAAGAAACGTCTGAAAGGAAAATCTAAGATAATGAATTTTAGTGGGATTTTTCGTATCCCTCAGGCCATGAACCGCGCCATGACCTGAAGGGAATGCTTAAGACAGACTTACTGCTTTTCCAGCACCCGGATATCCGCGCTGCCTTGATTTGGCTGCACGCTGTCATCCTGACGCAGTTTCGCCACCTGTTTCGCCGTGACTTTGGTCTGCACGCCGTTGCCCCAGCTGCTGCGGATAAAGTTCACCACATCCGCCACCTGGCTGTCGTTCAGACGCCAGCCAAACGCCGGCATAGTGATCGCGGTCGGTGCGCCTTGCACGCCCGGCAGCGTGCCGCCGACCAGTACGATGTGAATCAGCGACGTCGGATCCTCTGCCATCACCACCGGATTCCCGCGCAGTGCCGGATAGAAGCGTTGATAGCCGCTGCCGTCGGTTTTATGACACGCCGCACAGCTGTCGACATACACGCCGGCACCCGGCTGGCTGTCGTCACCTTTCCACAGCGCCCGGGCCACTGCGTCATCCTCACGGAACACCGCCTGAGACGGATCTTTCGCGCCGAGCGATTTCAGGTAACGGGCAATCGCGCTGATATCCGCATCGCTGAGATACTGCAGGCTGTGCTGCACCACCTCGGTCATGCCACCAAACGCCGCCGTGTGATCGTTACGGCCATAGCGCAGGAACTGCTGCAGATCCGCTTCGCTCCAGCGCCCCAGACCATCGCGATTGTCACCGCGCAGGTTGCTGGCGGTCCAGCCGTCAATCGGCGCGCTGCTGCCGGCAAGGTAATCATTGCCCTGGCCGTTATTCAGCGCCTTCTCCTGCATAGTGAAGCTGCGCGGCGTGTGGCAGGCACCGCAGTGGCCCAGTCCTTCCACCAGATAGCGACCGCGTGCCAGCGCCGGATCTTCCTGCGCGGCCGGCTGGAACGCCTTCACATCTGGCGCAAACAGGCCGCGCCAGATCGCCAGCGGCCAGCGCATCGACAGCGGCCACGGAATGTCGCTCTCTTTGTTAGCCTGCGCCACCGGTGCCACGCCGTGCATGAAGTAGGCATACAGCGCCTTCATGTCGTCATCGCTGACCACCGCATAAGACGGATACGGCATCGCCGGATAGAGCGTGTCGCCATTCTTCGCCACGCCGTGACGCACCGCTTTCTGGAAGTCGTCATAGCTGTAGTCACCAATGCCGGTTGCCTTATCCGGCGTGATATTGGTGGAGTAGATGGTGCCAATCGGCGTCGCCATCGCCAGTCCGCCGGCAAACGGTTTACCGCCTGCGGTGCTGTGGCAGGCGACGCAGTCACCGGCGCGCGCCAGATACTCACCGCGCTGCACCAGCGCATCGGCGGCGGTGTCCTCCGCCAGCGCGGCGAACGACAGGGTGCCCAGCAACAGGGCTGTTAAACTTTTGATCATCGCCATGTTCCTTATGCCTGTACCAGCGGGCCGGGGTTCTTCAGATACTGTTCACGAATCGCTTTGGCGGACCAGTAGCTCAGCGCAGCCACCATGCCGGTGGGGTTGTAGCCCAGTCCCTGCGGGAAGGCAGAAGCGCCGGCAACAAACACGTTCGGCACATCCCAGCTCTGCAGATAGCGGTTCACCGCGCTGGTTTTAGGATCTTCGCCCATGATGGCACCGCCGCTCATGTGTGTGGTCTGGTACACGGTGGTATCGAAATGGGCACCCGGCCCTTTCGCGCCGCCAATGATCATCTTCGGATTCATCGCTTCGGTGATTTTGCGCATCTTGCCGATCATGAACTGCGCCATTTTGATGTCGTTGTCCTGCCAGTCAAAAGTCATACGCAGCAGCGGCTGGCCGTAAGCATCTTTGTAGTTGGGATCGAGATCGAGGTAGTTAGCGCGATACGACTGGTGCGCGCCGTGCGCATCCATCGACACGTGATGGTTATAGGTATCCGCCACCGCCGCTTTCCACTGGCTGCCCCAGTTCGGCGTGCCTGTTGGCGTCGGCAGGCCGGAGATCGGCTTGGTGCCCGCCTGGTTGACCCAGAACGGTGAACCGCCGACAAAGCCGTACGGACCATGGTCAAAGTTATCGGCGTTGTAATCATCCACCGCCACGCCCGCGCCACCGGCACCGATGAACGGATTGGTGGTGGTGTTTTTATCAAACAGCGCCTTCAGCGTGGAGATGTTCTGGTAGGCAAAGTTACGGCCGACCACGCCCTCGTTGCTGATAGGGTTGTAAGGCTTGCCGATGCCGGACAGCAGCATCAGATGCACGTTGTGGAACTGGAAGGCGGAGAGGATCACCAGATCCGCCGGCTGCTCCACTTCACGTCCCTGACCGTCCAGATAGGTCACTCCGGTCGCGCGTTTTTTATCGTCGGTCAGATTGACGCGCAGCACATACGCGTTGTTGCGCAGCTCAAACTTCGGCTCCTGGCGCAGCGCGGGCAGAATGTTAACATTCGGCGACGCTTTGGAGTACATGTAGCAGGCGTAGCCGCTGCAGTAGCCGCAGAAGTTGCACGGCCCCATCTGCGCGCCGTAGGTATTGGTGTAAGGACCGGAAGTGTTGGCCGACGGCATATCGTAAGGGTGATAGCCCACCGATTCCGCCGCCTGGGCAAACAGCTGGGCCGACCAGGTACGCTTCTGCGCGGGCAGCGGGAAGTCGCTGGAGCGATCCGGCGCATACGGGTTGCCGCCCTTCTCTTTGCCCACCACTTTGCCTTTGATTGACCAGGCGCTGCCGGAGGTGCCGAACACTTTTTCCGCCTGATCGAAGAACGGCTCCAGCTCATCATAGCTGACGCCGAAATCCTGAATGGTCATGCCTTCCGGGATGAAGTTTTTGCCGTAACGCTGCTCGTAGTGACTGCGCAGGTTCAGCTCGACCGGATCAACGCGGAAGTGCACGCCCGACCAGTGCAGGCCGGCGCCGCCGGTGCCGGTGCCCGGCAGGAATGCCGCCAGCTGACGATACGGTACGGCGGTTTGTGAGGCATCGTGACGGATAGTCACAGTGCTTTTTGACAGATCCTGGAACAGCTTTTTGCGGATGTTATAAGTCAGTTCATCAATCGACTGTGGATAGGATCCATCCGGATAGGTATCGCGATGCGGCCCGCGCTCCAGCGCCACCACATGCAGACCGGCCTCGGTCAGCTCTTTCGCCATGATCGCCCCGGCCCAGCCGAAACCGACGATCGCCACATCCACTTTTTTTAACGCATTTGCCACGGTTACGCCCTCTCGCCGCGAATATCAACTGACGGGAACGGATAACGTTCGCCGCGCTCTACCCAATCCATAAAGTCGGCGCGTGCGCCAGGGAAGCCGATCAGCTTCCAGCCCACCATGCCCTGATTGCCGCCGTGGATCGGATCGCTGAAGTAGCCCTCGCGGGTGTTTTGCAACAGAAAGGCGAAGAAGGTTTTGGCCGGCACCTGCGGGAATTGCGCGCTGCCGTTTTCGAAGGCGCTCAGCAGCGCGTCCTGCTGCGTGGGCGTCAGCTCGGCAAATACCTTGCCGTGCTGCTGTTTGCTCCAGCCATCGGCATCGGCCAGGCCGAGACGGTAGATCTGCTGCGGCACCAGCGGCAGTTGATAGCCGAGCTCTTTTGGCAGATCCGGATTGAACGGTCCCTGCATATACCAGTTGCTGCCGGTGGCATACGGCGTATTCATCTGGCGATCGATAAACTCCGGTACGCCGGCTTCCAGCGCGCCAGGACCACGTTCATCGTTGGGGATCAGGCGCGCCACGGCGGCTTTGAGGAAGGCAAACTCTTCGGCGGTAAACCACACCGGTTGATACTCGCGCGCCTGCTGCGGCGCAGCGGCCGACGACGCTGCCGCACCGGCGGCCATTGGCGCGACCAGTGCCCCCATCGCCGTACTGCCTACCGCCATTGCCGGCGCCAGGGTGATGGTTCTCAGCAGGAAATCCCGGCGAGTGTGACCCTTTTTTTCTTCTGACATGACATTGCCTCATTACCGCATATAATGCGGCATGAAAGTTAAGTAGTTGCGTTGTAATGATTTTTATTGGCGTTTTAAGGGATACAGCAAGACTGTTACCGGTAACAGTTGGCGTAGTGTAACACCATCGCCGTTAATAATTTAGTTTCCCGAAACAAATGAGCACAAAAAACTTAACAACTAACTCTGCCGCTTTACATAAAAGCGGCAATGCTGTCATCGTCGGATACAACCGACAACAGACAGATAAATGCCGGAAGCGGTATAAAGAGTACACACAACAGCGGAGTGCCTATGTTTAAGTCCTATTTTCCGCGGCCGGCGCTGTTTTTCAGCTCGGCCGCGATTTGGAGCCTGATTGCCATTTTTGCCTGGTTTGGCTTTTTCAATGATTTTCCGGCGCGCTTTCCCGCTTTGCAGGCGGCGATGCAGCAGCCGCTGCCGACCAACGCCAGCCGCTTTATCCACGCCAGCCAGCTGTGGTTTTATGCCTACTACTGGATCATGGGTGGCGCCTTTGCGCTGGTGTGGCGCATCATCGACAACCATCCGTGGCAGCGCTGGTCAGTATGGGGATCGTTACTGATTATCTTTGTCACCTGGTTTGGCGTGCAGGTCGGCGTCGGCGTTAACGCCTGGTATGGTCCGTTCTACGACATGATTCAGCAGGCGCTGACCAAAGCCGGCTCGGTGGCCATCCATCAGTTCTATGTGCAGGTGCTGGCATTTCTCGGCATTGCGCTGATCGCGGTGGTGATCGGCGTGATGAACTCGTTTTTCGTCAGCCACTGGGTGTTCCGCTGGCGTACCGCGATGAACAACTACTACATGCATAACTGGCAGCGCCTGCGCCTGGTGGAAGGGGCCGCACAGCGTGTGCAGGAAGACACCATGCGCTTCGCCAGCACGCTGCAGGACTGGGGCATCAGCTTTATTCAGGCCATCATGACGCTGGTGGCGTTTCTGCCGGTGCTGGTGACGCTGTCGCACCACGTGAAGGAAGTGCCGATTCTCGGCAATATCCCTTATGCGCTGGTGATCGCCGCGCTGCTGTGGTCGCTGTTTGGTACCGCGCTGCTGGCGCTGGTGGGAATTAAACTGCCGGGGCTGGAGTTCCGCAATCAGCGGGTGGAAGCCGCGTACCGTAAAGAGCTGGTGTACGGCGAGGACGATCCGCAGCGCGCCGCACCGCCCACGGTGCAGGAGCTGTTCAGCCGCGTGCGTCACAACTATTTCCGCCTCTATTTCCACTACCTCTATTTCAACATCACGCGCATTCTCTACCTGCAGGTGGACAATGTGTTCGGGCTGTTCGTGCTGTTCCCTTCCATTGTCGCGGGCACCATTACGCTGGGGCTGCTTAACCAGATCACCAACGTGTTCGATCAGGTGCGCTCGTCGTTCCAGTATCTGATTACGTCGTGGTCCACGCTGATTACGCTGATGTCGATCTACAAACGTCTGCGCAGCTTTGAGCAGATTCTGCAGGATATTCCGCACGAAGAGATGCTGCGCGAAGCCTCGGAGTAAGCGGAAAAGGCTCGGAGGCAGAACCGCACTGTACTCCGACATCACTCAGAACAGTCCCCTCTCCCGCCCGCGGGAGAGGGTTAGGGTGAGGGCGAACCCCGCACCCATCCGCCCCATTTTCAGCCCGCCAGCACCGCAAACACCTTCTCAATCGCGTACGCGCCCGGATCCTTCACGCCATCCAGACTCTGCTGATTCAGATAAGCCGAACGGCCCGCCTTCGCGCTCTGCATCTGCGCCGTCGCATCGGCACCCTGTTGCGCAGCGGCCGCCGCATCCGCCAGCGATTCACCCGCCGCTAACGCTTCCAGTGCCGGCTGCAGCGCATCCACCAGCGTGCGATGTCCCGGCTGCGCGCCGCCGTAGTGCTTCATCCGCTCCAGTCCATGCATCAGCGCCTGCGGCAGCGTGCTGCCCTCTTCCAGCTGCTGTCCGGCCGAAGTAAACAGAATCGACATCAGCACTCCGCTCGATCCGCCCATCACCGTCGCCAGCTGTTCGCCCACCAGCGCCAGCAGCGTAGGCAGCTCATCCAGCGGCAACTGCTGTTCACGCAGGCCGCGCTGGATTTTCTTCGCGCCGGCGGCAAAGGTCGAGCCGGTATCGCCATCGCCGACTTTGGCGTCCAGCGCATTCAGCTCGCTCTCCAGATCGATCAGCGTCTGCGTCACGCGCTCAACCACCTGCGCCACTTCAGCGTTATCAGAAGGATCGAAATCCAGCACGCTGCCGATGCGTTCAGCGCGCTGCAGGCTGATGGGCGCAAAGTCGTACATCGGCGTCCAGCCCAGCACCTGCACCGGCGCATGCAGCGCCTCGAAAAACGCCTCTTCCAGCGCCAGCAGCGTCAGCGAAAACCCTTTCATATCCAGCGCGCTGACCAGCGTTGCCGGGCCAATTAAATGGGTGATGCGCGCCGCCAGCGGCGACTGCAGTACCTCGCGCGTGAGCAGCGCCAGCTCCAGCTGGGAAAAGCCGCCGAGATTGTTGATCATCAACAGCGCCTGTTTGCCGTCGGGCAGCGCCTGCGCCAGCTGATCGGTCATGATGCTGGTAATTTTGCGGCTGTTTTGCGTATCCAGCGTGATCACGCCCGGCTCACCGTGAATGCCCATCCCCAGCTCGCTATGACCGGCTGCCACGCGATCGTCGCGCTTTTCACCCGGAATGTGACAGGTGGCAAACGCCAGGCCGATGGAGGACGTGGCGTCGATGGTGCGCTGCGCCAGCGCTTTAACCTCGTCGAGCGATTGGCCGTGCTCCGCAGCGTAGCCGGCGATTTTGTGCACCAGCACGGTGCCGGCAATGCCGCGCGGCTGCGGATTTTCCGGCAGCGCGATATCGTCCTGCACCATCACCAGCTCCACCTTGTAACCAAGATTTTTCGCCTTTTCCGCTGCGAGGCCAAAGTTGAGGCGGTCACCGGTGTAGTTCTTCACAATCAGCAGACAGCCCGCCTCACCGGTGACGTTAACGATGGCGTTCAGCACCGCATCAACGCTCGGCGAGGCGAAGATATCGCCGCACACCGCAGCGGTCAGCATCCCTTTGCCGACAAAGCCCGCGTGCGCCGGTTCGTGGCCGGAGCCACCGCCGGAAATCAGTGCGACTTTGCTTTTATCCCAGTCCGAACGCACCACCACGCGAATCTCATCGCCCAGATCGAGACGGGTCAGGTTGTGCCACGGTGTGCTGAGTAACACGCCTTCGATCGCTTCGTTCACCAGATCGTTTTTTTCATGCATAAAAAACTGGCTCATTGCACTCTCCCCTTAGGTGTTGTCGTCCTAAAGGTAGCGTAAGCCGGGCGGGAAAGGGGGGATCAAGGCCGGAAATGCAAAGGGCGACACACGTCGCCCCTGAGTTTCGGATAATTACGCCCTACAGCGCGATGCGTAACACGCTGTCCGGGTTTTTTGGCGGTTCCTTGCGTGAGCCCGGCTGCTTGATGCTGACGAACAGCGTGTTGCCATCGGCGGAGAGCGCCAGGCTGTTCGGCAGGCCCGGCGCTTTCACCGTGCGTTTCACTTTATAGCTGCTGGCATCGATGATGCTGATCTCACCGGCTTTACGGTGCGTGACATACAACTCGTCACGGTCAGCATTGAACAGCACCGCCAGCGATTCCGGTACCTCAATACGCTGAATCACCTGCTGCGTCCGGGTATCCAGCACCAGCACCTGCGGCTGCTTCGCATCGCTGAGGAAAGCGCGGTGGCCTTTGCTATCCAGCGCAATATTCAGGAAAAAGTGCTCTTTATCACCGTCAATTTTCTGGCGCTTTTCAATCGCGTTCAGGCGGGTATTGATGGTGACCAGCTCGCCATCGGCATTGGTGACATACAGTTTCTGCGCGGCGGCATCCAGTGCCAGCCCGGTGCCCATTTTGCCGGTATTCGGGATAGTGCTGATGAGCTGGAGTGTTTTGCCATCCACCACCCACACCACGCTTTGCGCGCCGAGACCGGTGATGTACACGCGATTGGTTAGCGCATCCGCGACCAGTTCACGCGGCTGCAGCGGACGAACCGTGTCACCGCGCTTGCGGCTATCCAGCACCAGTGTGTTGATCACCTTACCGCTGCTGGCATCCACTGCCGTCAGCGCACCGTTGACCGTGTTGCCAAAGTACAGCACGTTGGTGTGCTGATTGATGGCGGCACCAAAGGTCTTCAGTTCAGTGCTGATGGTTTGCTTCACCGCCAGATTCTGCGGATCGAGACGGTACACGGTACCGCCCTGCGCATTGCCGGCGTTTTGCGCCGTCGCGAGGAACAGCGCGTTGTCGCTGTTGCTGAAGGCCAGTTCGTAGGCACCTTTGGCGATCGGCTGATTGAGCGGCTGCGTTTCCGCCGCCTGCAGCGCGCTGCAGGACAGCAGCGCCGTGGCCACCAGTAGCGGACGCAGCGCCCACTGCATTGTTTTATTCGCTTTCATAACTTCTCCATAGCAAAACCACCGCCGTGCGGCAGTGAAATGAAAGCCCGACATTGCAACCAATAGGAAATTCAGCCCGAGGCGAGCCGATAAGGATGTTAGTTTTTGCGAATAATAATCATTTATGCGGAAAAGGGACAGGATTTTATGGCGTTAGCAACGCCGCCAGGGCGCCCGAAGGCACCCTGTCAGCACAGAGGGTAAGGCAAACTTATTGGGTCAGTTCTGCGGTCATGTGAACGCCGTTGTTGAAGTTGGCTTCAGTCACTTTGTAGGAAGCACCAAGTTCCTGCGCTTTAGCAGCGATTTGCGCTTCAGCACCGTCAAGCGTAGAGGCGGTAGCGGTCACGCTTTGCGCGAAGCTGGCAAATGGCAGAACAGAGAGAGCAATAACAGCAGCAAAAGTTTTGATGGTTTTCATGGTCATGTCCTTAATGATGTTTGATTGAATAAGGCGACATCGCCTTGATGAGAGATATAGTAGGCCGGCAACCGATCAAAAAAAAGCGCAGAGATTTGCCTAAGTCTTTCGAATATTTTGACTATAAAAAGCACGTTTAGCGCAACCTGTGCGCAAAGGGTTAAAAAACCACGATTTGATTAAAAGGCAGGATTTATTGCTGTGATTGGTGAGACCAGGCATACGCGGCAAAAGCGGCGCCGCGACACACCCTGAAGCGTGTCGCGGCGCGTCTGATGGCGGTAAACGGATTTAACCGTGATGCCGCACGCGGGTAAAGATGGTGATGGCGGCCAGCAGCATCAGCACGCCGCTGGCAAGGAATACGCCGCCCGCGCCCTGCAGATCGAACATCCAGCCACCGGCTGCCGCACCGGCGGTGATCGCCAGCTGAATAGTTGCCACCAGCAGTCCGCCGCCCGATTCGGCGTCGTCCGGCACCGCGCGCGACAGCCAGGTTGACCAGCCAGTCGGCATTGAACCAAACGCCAACCCCCACAGCGCGACGCCGCTCGCCACCAGCCAGGAGACGTGGCCAAAGCTCACCAGCAGCACCGCCGTCACGCTCATCACCAGCGCCATGCCGGTCAGCGTCAGCGACACGCTGCGCGTCACCAGCCACGCGGCCAGCGAGGTGCCGAAGAAGTTCGCCACGCCGAACGCCAGCAGCACCAGCGACAGCTGGTTCACATTCAGCTGCGCGCTGGTTTCCAGGAACGGGCGCAGATAGGTAAAGAAGGCGAAATGGCCGGTAAACATCATGATCACCGCCAGCATGCCCCAGCGCATCACGCTCTGACGCAGCAGGTCCAGCACGCCGCCGCTGCGCGCTTTGTTCTCCGGCGGCATAGACGGAAGGGTGAAGAACTGCCAGAACAGCGCCAGCACGCCCAAAACACCGGTCAGCAGGAAGATGTTACGCCAGCCAATCAACCCGCCAAGATAGCTGCCCAGCGGCGCGGCAATAATGGTGGCCAGCGAAATACCGCTGAACACAATCGACAGCGCGCGCGGCACCTGCTCGGCGGGCACCAGCCGCATGGTAATGGCGGTCGACAGCGTCCAGAAGCCGCCAATCGCCATGCCGAGCAGCACGCGCGCCAGTAAAATCATCGGCAGATTTTCGGCAAACGCCACCAGCAGCGCCGAGGCGATGAGCAGCAACGTGAACGCCAGCATCACCAGGCGGCGGTCGAGGCGGCGCGTGACGTTACCAATCACCAGGCTGGTCAGCAGCGCCACCAGCGCGGTAACCGTGACCGTCTGGCCCGCCTGCCCTTCGCTGACGCGCAGCGAGTCGGCAATCGGTGTCAGCAAGCTCACCGGCAGAAATTCTGCGGTGATCAGGCCGAAGACGCCAAACGCCATGGCGAACACCGCGCCCCATGCGGGTTTCTCTACCGCAATGCTTGTTTCCACTACTTCAGTATCCAGACTCATCTGCGATCCCCATCACAAAATATCAGGCTGTAAGCATAGAGAGACGACGCAAGACGATCTATGATACAGAAACTTTGTTTTTTGATAATTCGTCTGGATTGTATGAGCCGCTATGAAGATTTAACCAGCGAACTGCTGATGGGCATGCGCCTGTACGGCGTCAAATATCAGCGCATCGCGCTGCATGCGCCGTTTGGCCTGCAATATGATGACGCGCCGGGCAAGGCACAGCTGCACTTTGTTGGCCGCGGCTCGCTGCTGATTCGCTCCGCTTCCGGCACCGTCTATCCGCTGCAGGCGGGCGATGCGCTGCTGATTCCGCACGGTAAGCCGCACGCGCTGATCTCCGGCGAAGATGCGGTGTGCGTGCCGATCGCTACCTTTAACAGCAAACCCATCTGCGACAGCGTGTGCGCCATCAACGATGCGCCGGGCGCGGATGCCTGCCCGGACGACAGCGATGTGATTTTATTCAGCGCCTGCATGGCGTTTGAGCTGGGCGGCATGCAGCCGCTGGTGCACACCATGCCGGACGTGATGCTGGTCAGCACGCTGCTGGCGCAATACCCGGAAATCCAGCCGATTCTGGATGCCATGGAGCGTGAAACGCGTCAGCGCAAAGCGGGCTTTGCCGGCATTTTGTCGCGGCTGGCCGATGTGGTGGCGGCGCAAATTGTGCGGGGCTGGGTGGAGAATGGCTGTGGTCAGGGCAGCGGGCTGGTGCAGGCCCTGCGCGATCCGCGCCTCAGCCTGGCGATGGCGGCCATGCACCGCGCGCCCGGCGAAAACTGGACGGTGGAGCGGCTGGCGCGCGAATCCGGCAGCTCACGTTCGGTGTTTGCCGCGCGCTTTCAAAACGCCACCGGCATGACGCCGCTGCGCTACCTTACCGAACTGCGCATGCGTCTGGCGGTGGAGCGTATTGTTAACGATGGCGAAGCGGTGGAGAGCGTAGCGTTCCACCTCGGTTACGGTTCACTGGCCGCCTTCAGTCGCGCCTTCAAACGCATTGTCGGCACGCCGCCCGGCGCGCTGCGCGCCGGACGTGAAGCGTCGTGAAACTTAGCGAAACACGCTGATCGCTTCAACCAGCCGGTTGGCCTGATGCGCCATTCGGCCGGAGGCTTCTGCGCCTTCCGCCACGCGCGCCGCGTTCTGATGGGTGATGTCGTCGAGATCCTCCACCGCGCTACTGACTTCGCTCAGCGCGATGGATTGTTCGGCCGTCGCCGCGCTGATTTGCGCGATCAGGGCGGTGACATTCTGCACCTGATCGACAATCGCCTGCATCGTGTGGCCGGCCGCATCGGCGTGATCGCTGCCCGACTGCACACGGCCGGCGCTGGTTTCCACCAGGTTTTTGATCTCGCTGGCGGCTTTGGCGCTGCGCTGTGCCAGACTGCGCACCTCGCCCGCCACCACCGCAAAGCCTTTGCCCTGCTCACCGGCACGTGCCGCTTCCACCGCCGCGTTCAGCGCCAGAATATTGGTCTGGAAAGCGATGCCGTCGATCACGCTGGTGATGTTGGCGATACGCTTCGAGCTGTCGGCAATTTCCGCCATCATGCCGACCATCTCCTGCATCACTTCACCGCCTTTGATCGCCGCTGCGCTGGTGCTGGCCGACAGCGTATTCACTTCGCTGGCAGTTTCCGTGTTGCTTTTGACCGTGGCGGTCATTTCGTTCATGGTCGCCGCCGTTTGCTGCACGTTCGCCGCCGCCTGCTCGGTGCGACGGCTCAGTTCATCATTGCTGCGCGCGATGGCGTCGCTGGCGCTCAGGACATTGATCGCCTGGCCGCTGACGTCATCCACCAGCCAGCGGAACATCAGGCCCAGCTGGCCGATGGCGCGCTGCGTCATGCCGATCTCATCCACCCGATCGATGTGCTCGACTTTGTGGCTGGCGCCGGTGGCCACGCTCAGCGCCTGGCGGCACATGCGCTCCATCGGGCGCGAAATCTGCTGCTCCAGCCACAGGCTGGCCAGCAGCAGCAGCCCGGCCATGCCGCCGCTGAAGCAGCCGATCGCCAGCGGTGCCATGCCCAGCAGCCAGACGCTCAGCACCGACAACGGCAGCAGCGCGATCAGCGTGCTGCGAATGCGCCAGCGCAGCGGCAGCGTTTTCAGCACTGAGGTCAGTCGCCGCCAGCCGCTGCCAACAATCAGCCCTTTATGGAAGCGACGCCCTTTGGCACGCCCTTCACGAAAATCACGGTACAGCGCCTCGCACTGACGGATCTCCTCCGCCGACGGTTTGGTGCGTACCGACATATAGCCCTGCAGCTTGCCCTCGCGCACCACCGGAATGGCATTGGCGCGCACCCAGTAGTGATCGCCATTCTTGCGCCGGTTCTTGACCAGCGCGGTCCAGGGTTCGCCCTGCTTCAGCGTGCTCCACATATCGGCGAACGCTTCAGGCGGCATATCCGGATGACGCACCATGTTGTGCGGCTGGCCGTTGACCTCTTCCGGGCTGAATCCGCTGACCTCAATAAAGGCGTCGTTGGCGTAGGTGATGTGGCTGTTGAGATCGGTGGTCGACATCAGCGTGGCGCGATCGTCGAAGACGAATTCACGCTGGGTGATGGGCTGGTTATTACGCATGTGTGAGTCCTTGCAAAACGCAGGCTGAAGAGAAATCGATAATACTTTTTTACCTTTTCGGCAGCACAATGGCCTGGCTTTAGCGCGGCTATTTAATTTTTGTTCTTAATAAAGCCGGAGTGCGCGGCGCTTCACAGTTCTGGCCGCGGGCGGGATCGATAAAAAATCATTTAGGGTAAATGAGATCGAGCTTTGGCTGAACGCAGTGTCGGCAGCGGTGCGCATGAATGCGCACCCTACAGAAAAACGTGCCATCACCGCATCCCTGCACATCCCACAGCATGCCCCATTCTTGTAGGGTCGCCGTTCACGGCGACCGCATCCCTGCGCATCCCGCAGCATGCCCCATTTTGTAGGGTCACCGTTCACGGCGACCGCATCCCTGCACATCCCGCAACATGCCCATTCTCGTAGGGTCGCCGTTCACGGCGACCGCATCCCTGCGCATCCCGCAGCATGCCCCATTTTGTAGGGTCGCCGTTCACGGCGACCGCATCCCTGCGCATCCCGCAACATGCCCCATTCTTGTAGGGTCGCCGTTCACGGCGACCGCATCCCTGCACATCCCGCAGCATGCCGCATTCTTGTAGGGTCGCCGTTCACGGCGACCGCATCATGCGCACATACTTTCAGAACTGCCAGCGCACGCCGAGGTTGTAACGCCAGCCTCTGGCGCCGTTGCCGTCGATCTCCTTGCGGTAATCCGCTTCGGCGTACAGCGACACATCCTGCTGCAGCGTCACCGTGCCGCCAGCCCCCACTTCCCACATCTGGCCAAAATTACCGCTGCTGAAGCTGGCGCCGAGCGCCGGGTTATCGGCAGCCGACACCGACGCCTGCGCCGTACCGCCCCAGCCTTTGTAATAATTCGCGCGCAGATAAGGCGTGTACTGGCGGTTGCTGTCATCGGTCCAGCTGCGGTCGAGACGCGCGCCGAGACGGCCAATCGTCTGGTGATAATCGCCATAGCGCACCTGGTTATTGTCCTCATCCGTGAAATCGTTCATGTTCAGTTTCAGGTACATCAGCTGCGCCTGCGGCTCCAGCTTGTAGCCCTCGCCGAGTTCAAACGGATAACCGCTCTCCAGCGAGGCGGTCCAGCCGTGGCCCTTCAGCTTTGCCTCGCGCTGCTGGCGCGCAATGTCGGTTTCACCACGATGCCAGTCAAACGACAGCACGCCGTCGAGATAAAAGCCGCTCTGGCGCTGCCAGGTGCCGTACAGCGCCAGGCTGTCGCTATCGAAGCTGGTGCTGCTGTAACCGTCTGCCGCCTGCGGGCGGATGCGCGTATTGCCGCGCGTGTAGGCCACGCCGCCGCGCAGGCTGTCCTGCTCACCGTCGAGACGCAGCAGGTTGCCGCCAAGCTGCACCGCGCTGTAGTCGAGGTCAAACCCGTAGCCGTAATCGCTAAAGCTGCGGTCGCTTTTGTATTTCAGGTTCGAGCCGATATAGCGCAGGAACATCTCACCGCCTTGACCCGCCGGGCGCGTCTGCTCGTGACGCAGTTCGCCAAGACGCTTGTGCAGGTCATCAATAATCGCGGCGGTGTAATAGGCGAGGCCAACCGGTGCCGAAATGTACGAAGGCACCTGCGGCACCACCGCCGGACGCGCATCGTAGCGCTGTGGCGTGCCAAATCCGCTGGTCACCAGCGCTGGCTGGCAGCTGTCGCTGTCCTCGCACACGTAGTAGTTTGCCAGCCGGTAATCCCAGTAATTGTTGCCGCTGCCGCTCAGCAGGCGCTGAGCCGGATCGCTACTGCCCGGCGCGAAGCTGTACAGCCGGTACTGCCACGGTCCGGCACCGAGATAGCCATCCCTGAGCGCAAAGCTGTTCTGGCCGGCGTTGCCGCCCACCTGCGCCAGCGAAATGCCTTCGTTGCCCTCAATGCCGCCGTTGCGGTTGCGATCGGTGAGCGCCGCGCTGCTTGCCGCATCGAGCCTGACGTTGAGCAGCGTGGTGCCGCTGGCGTTACCGCTGACGTTGATGTGGTCGGTGAACTGGTTGCTCAGCGCGCCGCCGTCATTCAGGCGCGTCACCAGATTCGCCTGACCGCCCAGCGACGCCAGCGAGCCGTTGATGTCCAGCGTATTGCCCGGCGAACCGCCGCCATTGGTGAGATCCAGCGTGCCGCTGTTATTCACCTGCAGCGAATCCGCTGTGCCGCCCGCCAGCGTGGGATGCACGTTGTCACCGGCATACAGCGTCGAGCGCCCATCAATGTTGATGGTGCTGTGCGCCAGCTGCAGATTGTCGGTCAGCGTCCAGCGGCTATCCGCGAAGTTAATGATGCTCCAGCCGCTGCCGAGGTTAACGCCTTTGCTCAGGTCATCCGCGCTGAAGCTGCCGCCGCGCGCCGTAATCTGGTCAAAGGTCAGGCTGTTACCGGTGCCGTTGCCGCTGGTGAGATGGTAAGTAGTGCTGAGATCGACACCGCTGACCTCGGCGATATTGTTGTTGTCTGCGCCCATGGTCAGGCTGCCGTTGAGCGTGCCGCCGGTCCAGCGGAACGTATCGCTGCCGCCGCCAGGATTGATGTCGCCCAGCACGTCACCCTGGGTCAGCAAAATCACATCGTCGGCGTTACTGCCCGCCACCGCCACGCTTTGCGCCGTGGCCGTCACGATAGTACCGAGGTTCTCGAATACCGTTTTGCCGCCGCGCAGATCGACCACCGGTGCCGTCAGGCTGCTGGAGCGCAGCGTGCCGCTGTTGACGATGGTGCCGGCAGTGCTGGAGACCAGTGCCGAACCACCTGCCGCATTAGTGATATTGACGCTGGCGGCGGTGACGATATTTCCCGTGGTGTTGGCGCGAATCCCGGAGCCGCCGGCGCCGGTGACATTGAAAACGTAACCCGAACCCAGCGTCAGATCGCCGTCGGTGGTCGATCCATCGGCGTTGGCGATAGTCAGGCCGTTACCGCTGCCGGATACATTGGTGGTTACGGTGGAGGCGGGATCGAACGCGACGGCAGTGCGGATGCCGTTGCCATCGCCAACGTTGAGCGTCAGTTTGCTCAGGCTCACGTTGTTCAGCTCAGCGCGGTTTTCGATGCCGTTGCCGCTGCCCAGCACGTTGATGGTGGCGTCGCGCGCGCTGAGCGCCGCCGCGCCGCTGTCGAGCAAAATGCCATGCGCCGTGCCGCGCGTGGTGATCAGCGTATCGCTGCCGGTCAATGCCAGCTGCGCGCCGTCGCTGATGCGCACGCCGGCCACGCCGTTATCGACATTGATGCTGCCGCCCTGCGCCAGCGTGGTGCCGCTGCCGCCGACATCTAACCCGGTGCCGTTGCTGACGTTAACCACGCCATTGTTGGTCAGCGTGCTGCCGGCGCGCGAGCGCATGCCGATGCTGTTGCTGCCGGTCAGCGTCAGTGCGCCATTGTTCTCCAGCGCCGCGCCGTTGGTCAGGTCAAAGCCAACGGCACCGTTGCCAGCGCCGCTGATGCGGGCGTTGCTGGTGACGCGGGTGGCGGCAGCGCTGCCGTCCAGCGCATTACTGAGATCGCTGCGCAGCGTATTCACCAGCACGCCCACCGCGTTGTTGCCGCTGAGCGTGATGTTGCTGCTGCCGTCGAGCGTTGCCGCTGCGCCGCCCTCGACGCGCACGGCGGTGCTCTCCTCGCCGCTGGCGGTCAGATTGAGGTTGGCGCTGTTGAGGCTGCTGCCGCTGCCGGAGACAATTACGCCGGTGCTGCTGGCGGCGCTGGCGCTCAGGCTGTTCGGCGTGCTGAAGCTCAGCGCCGCGCCGTCGTCAAGGCGGTAGCCGGTCGAACCACGCGTGCTGACATCCAGCGCGCTGGTGGCGGCGCGGATGCGCGAACCGTTACCCGCAGCGTGATAGGCGATCTGGTCGCTATTGTTAAAGATCGGCGTCGATCCGGCGGCGATATTCACCAGCGCACCATCCAGCGCTTCGGCGCCGATGGCACCCCTGCCGTTGAGCGTGAACGTACCGCCGTTGAGGTTCGCCACCGCCTGGCTACCGCTGGCGCTGACGCCGCGCGTACGGCGGGTGCTGCTGCCGCCATTCACGTCGATGTTGCCGCTGTTGCTGGCGATGGTGGTGAAGGTGCTGCCCGCGCTGTTCACCGCGATACCGGTGCCGCCGTCGCTGATGCTTATATTGCCGCTGTTACTGCCGGTCGCCCCGCTCTCCACGCGCAGGCCGGTGGTATTGGCCCCGCTGAAGTTGATGTTGCCGCTGTTGCTGAGCTGCGCGCGGTTGCGCGCCAGATAGCCGGTGATGCCGTTTTGCGCCGAATTGAGTTCTGCGGCGGAGGTCAGCCGCGTGCTGGCGACCGGCGCACGGCTGTTGGCACCGGTCAGCGTATGTTTCTGCCCGTCGGCAATCGCGCCCGTGGCGTTGCTGCCACTGAGGGTAATGGTGGTCGCCGCGTCAATGTTGCCCTGCGCACCGCCCTCGATATTGATGCCGATGGCGCCGGTGCCGCTGACATTGATCGTGGCGTTATTGGTCTTCACCAATGTTCCGCCACCGCCGGTGCCGTTCACCGCCACCGCACCCGCGCCGGAGGCGGTCAGCGTGGTATTAGTCCCGTCAAACGTCGCGCCCTGTTCGATGCGGAAGAGCGTCGAGTTAGTGGTGGTGACGTCAAAGGCGTTGTTGTCGTCCACGTTGATCAGCGCATTCGGGCCATAGGCAAAAAAACCAATTTGATTGCTGCCGGTGCTGAAGCGGGGAATGGCATTCTGCGTGACGTTAACCGTGGCGTTGCCGCGCGCGTGCACGCCAATTGCGCCGTTGCCGGTGAGGTTAATCGGCCCGTCCACGTTCGCTGCAGCAGTGCCGCTGCCCTGACCTTCCACCCACACGCCAAAGTTGCGCGTGCCGCTGGCCGGATCGGCTCCGCCTGCCACGTTGATGGTCCCGGTGGAGCTGGCGGCGGCGCTGTTACCACTGGTGGCCAGCACTTTCAGGCCGGTGCCGTTAACGCCGTTGAGGTTGATGGTGCCGCGATTCTCCAGCGTACCGTTGCTGTTAGTGACCAGCATGCCGACATTCTCGCGCGGCACGCGCGCAGCGCTGCCGTTGACGTCGATGGTGCCGCTGTTGATCAGCGTGGCATTGCTGGCACCGCTGACCGACATCCCGGCGGCGTTCTGTACGCGCGAGCCAATCACAATCGCCCCGTCGTTGGTGGCGCTACCGTTGGCCAGCAGCGCAATGCCGCTGGTCAGCCCGCTCTGGTTCAGGGCGGTCTCCGCCACGTTGTCGCTCAGGCTGTTCTGCGCGCCTCGCCCGAGATAAATCGTGCCGCCGCTGTTGTTGGTAAATCGGCTGCTGTCGGTGGTGAGCAGCACGCCGGAGGTGGTGCCGCGCGCGCTGGAACCGTTGACGCCCACGTTGATATTGCCGCTGTTGCTGGCCTGCGCATTGGCATCAAGACGGATGCCCGCCACGCCGTTGGTCAGATTGCTGCCGGTGGTACCGAGGTTAAGCACGCCATTGTTGGTGAAATCACCGCCGTTTTGCACCGTTACCGCCGTGGCGTTGTTGCTGGCCGCGCCGACGCCGGTGCCATCAATACGGTTGAGGAAACCGCCGTTGATGACGCCGCTGCTGCTGTTGGTAGCCGTCGCGCCATCCAGCGCCAGCGCGGTGCCGCGGCTCGCCAGTTTCCCGTCGATGGTAGCATTGGCCCCATTGGCCACGCGTACCGCGCCATCGCTGGCCCCTACCACTTCCAGCGTTTTACCGGCGGCGATAGTGACCTGCGAACCGGCGCCTTCAGCATTGATCACCACGCGGCTACCTATCGGCTGCGTCACTTCATCCGGCGCAGTGGCGCTGACGTTATAGACAATATCGCCGTTGGTGATAGTGACCGCCTGATTGAACGCGCTGAGGTAGCTGGCCGGCGCGAGATTGCCGGCCTGCAGCTGGCTCACCAGCCAGTTATTGTAGCTTTGCAGCTGGCTGGCATTGGTGACGTTGAAGGCGGTGGTTTTGCCGTCCAGCGTCTGCACGCTAAAGCTGCCGTTATAGGTCGCGAGATTTTGTACCGCCAGGCTATCGGTCACCTGGCCGCCGGAGACGTTGGCTGCAGAACCGTTAAAGGTGATGCGGTTGTTGTTGTTCCAGTTGAGGGTGCCGCCGTTACTGACCTGAAACAGCGTGGTGTTTTTGGCCGCCATGGTCCAGGCGTTGGTGCTGGCGCTGCTGTTGGCGTTAGCCTGACCAATGCTGACATCCAGCGAACTGCCGCTGCCGCTGACGTCGGCGATGCGCGCGTCGATATACTGATTGTCATTCACATTTTGCAGATCCGGCACCACCGTGCTGGCGGTAACCGGTGCCTGCGCCACCAGGCTGGCGGAATCAAACACCTGAAAAGTGGTGTTGCCGCCGGTAGTGGGATCCGGCACGGTGATGGCGAGGTTTTGCGGACCGGGATCGAGACGTGCCTGATTAAGGTATTGTGCGCCCGCCGCGATGGTCACCTGGCCGAGCGTGGTGTTGACCGCCCCGTCAATGCCCGGCTCAAATGCCTGATTACCGGTTAAGGTTGCGCTGCCGCCGTTAACGATCAGCGCGCCGCTCTGCTGGTCGTTATCGCGCGGATTATACGCGCCCAGTGTTGCCGCTTCCCCCACGCCGGGGAAATAAAACACCGCCTGCGCAGCGACGATCCCTAACGCAATGGGATTCCGGGTGAATCTCATACAACCTCCAGTAACAAGCAATCAGCGACGCTGTGAAAGCACAGCGAAAAAAAGAACAAAGGGGCAGATGGGCGAACTCTATTTTCACAAAACGAATCAAGTGGTTAATTATGGGCACAGAGGGTGCCGCTGATGCGTGAAAATCAGGAGAAAGCTGTTGCTTATATAGACTTTATAGCTGCACAGATCAAAAGCGAGCCCGGAGATATTTATCAGGATGAAATAAGAATTTCGCAGGAAATGAAAGGCTATAACCCTGGTTTACATAAGGCTTATAGTGATAACGCATTAATATCACGTCATTTATTTTCAGCCACTCCAGTAAAGTCTGGATGGGTGATAATTCTCACGCTCAATAATAAGCCCCGCTAACGAAATGCTGCAATTGTGAGCTACCCCACAATTGCAGCAAAATCATGCATTTAATGACATCAGACCTCTTGACGGTCTGCTGACGCGGGCTTTTCTAACTTAAATCAACGTTTTTGGTGCCGCCCCACCAGGTAAAGACGAAGCCGCCGATCCACGCCACGATCAGCCCCACCAGATAGACCGCCATACCGGCAAAGATGCCCTGCGAAGAGGTCATCAGCGGCAGCGTCACCAGTCCTGACGGGCCAAACACCGTGTTCATGCCCACCGGCAGACCGAGCCACGCCACCAGCCCGATAAAGAAGCCGCCCAGCGCACCGCCGAAGCAGGCGGTAATAAACGGTTTAAGACGCGGCAGCGTCACGCCATAGATGAGCGGCTCACCGACGCCCAGCAGACCCGGCACGATGGCGCCTTTAATCTGGCTGCGCAGCAGCGAGTGCTTGTCGGCTTTGCACCACAGCGCCAGCGAAGCGCCGACCTGACCGGCTCCGGCCATGGCGAGTATCGGGAACAGCGAATTGAAACCCTGGGTTTCCATCAGCGCAAAATAGACCGGAATAAAGCCCTGATGAATGCCGAACATCACCGCAATCAGGAATAAGCCGGCCAGAATGGCACAGCCGAACGGGTTATTGTTCAGGTGGATAAACAGCCACGACATGCCTTTAAACAGCTCGCCGCCAATCGGCATGATCACCAGGAACGTCACCGCGCCGGTAATTAACAGCGTCAGCAGCGAAGTGAGGATCATATCGAGATTATCCGGGATAATTTTGCGCAGCTGTTTCTCCAGCCAGGCACCAAATATCGCCGCCAGCAGCACGCCAATAATATTGCCGCGCGGATCGATGGTCAGGCCGAAGAAATCCTGCATGCCGCTGTAATAGCCGACGGTCGCGTTCGGGACATAACCCAGCACAAACAGCGAGGCGATGATCGCACCGTTCACGCCGGTGCCGCCAAACGCTTTCTGCGCGTTATAGCCGATTAAGATGCTGAGGAAGGTGAACAACCCTTTGCCGAACACCTTCATATAAGCCACGGTGTCCAGCAGCCAGCGGGCGTGTTCCCCGGGCTGATTAAGATGGCACACCTGCTCAATCAGCGTGGCAAACCCCAGCAGTAATCCGGCACCGATAAAGCCCGGGATCAGCGGGGTAAAAATGGTGGCAAAGCAGGAGAGAAAACGGTGCAGCGCGCTGGTTTGCTTCGCTTTCATCTGCTGCTTCTGCGCGCTGGCGATGCTGTGCAGATCGCCCGGCGCCTCTGGCGTGGCGCTGTTCAGCATCGCCTGCATTTTTTCCGCTGCGGTTTGCGCTTTGCCAGGACCGAGCACAATCTGCAACTGGGCATCGCTGTCAATCACACCCAGCACGCCGGGCAGCGTTTTCAGCCGGGCACTGTCGACACGCGCGGCATCGGCCAGCGTCAGACGCAGACGCGTCATACAGTTACCGCAGTGCACAACGTTGCCTGCGCCGCCGACCGCCTGCAGGATATCGCGTAATAAGCTTTCAGTGATCGCCGCCATCATTGCGCTCCTGCGTGGTGTAATGCCTGGCGGATAAAGCCGTGGTTCTGCGCCAGCAGCGCCTGCGCGTCATCGGCGTTCAGGTCCGCCAGTATCATCACAATGGCGGTTTTACAGTGGCCGCCGCACGCTGCCAGCGCCTGCTGTGCGCGGGCATCGTCACATTCGGTGGCCTGCTTAACGATGTTGATTTGCCGCTGCACCAGTTTCTGATTGGTGGCTTCTACGTCGACCATCAGGTTGCCGTACACTTTGCCACTGCGGATCATGGCGCCGGTGGTCAGCATATTGAGCACCAGCTTCTGCGCGGTGCCGGCTTTCATGCGTGACGAGCCGGTGACCACTTCCGGGCCTACCACCGGCGTCAGGGCGACGTCCGCCGCCTGCGACATGGCGCTGTTGGGATTACAGGTCAGCGCGGCGGTGAAGGCGCCCTGCTGCTTCGCCCAGGCGAGCGCACCAAGCACATAAGGCGTGCGTCCGCTGGCAGCAATGCCGACCAGCACATCGCGCGCCGAAAAGTCGATATCTTTTAAATCCTGCGCGCCCTGCTCGCGGTTGTCCTCGGCGTTTTCCACCGCCTGTAAAATCGCGGTATTGCCGCCGGCGATCAGCCCGACCACCTGACTGCGCGGCGTGCCGAACGTGGGCGGGCATTCGCTGGCATCGAGAATACCGAGACGGCCAGAGGTCCCGGCACCGCAGTAAACTAGACGTCCGCCCTGGCTGAATGCCGCCGTGATGGCATCCACCACCTCAGCAATCTGCGGCACGATAGCTTCAACCGCCAGCGCCACCTTTTTGTCTTCATCGTTAATGACGCGCAGCATCGCTTCCGTGTTCAGCTCGTCAATGTTCTGGCTCGCCGGGTTGCGGCCCTCAGTGATCATCTGGCTCAGATCAATGTTCATGTTCGCTCCCTTCAGGAATAATTTATTCTTGAAACTATATATCATATAGAATTGTTAATTCCTCCTGCTCAGGTCAATTTTTTTGCCTTTTGCGGCAGCGGACATAAAAAAACCCGCCAGAAGGCGGGTTGGATTAAGAAGAAGCGCTAGATGTTTGCCAGCTCTCTGCGTGCCAGCGCGGCGAGAAAGCCGCTACGGGAGCCGTATTCACGGTGGGCTTCTACGTGGCTATCGATTTTGGTCAGTAAGTTTTGCGGCAGGGTGATGTTCAGCTTCACCGCTTTACCTTCGTAACGACTGAGATCAATCTCAATGAAAGCCCAGTAACCTCCCTGGCACTCTTCATCATTAATATGGGTTTCAACGCTGGCTGCTTTTGGAATGGCCTTGCCTGCGTCCGCTAACGATTCCACATGCGCATCGATTGCACCAAATGCATCGCTCAACGCCTCGTCAACGGTGTTGCCCGCAAAAAAACATCCCTGCACGTCGGGTACGAAACCTGACCAGCTGCCGTTTTCTGTTTTGTGCAAATAAACGGGGAATCTCATGGTGAGTCCTTATGTAAATTGCCTTCTTGATTATCTACTGCGGACATGAAAAGCATTGCAATGCCTGCTGCACCTGACATTGCTAATTGTTCCAAATCGGGGGCAAAGCCCCCGTATATCAGTCCATCATTTTCAATAGCTTACGTAATGTTCCGGTTGCCAGGTCTGTTTCAGGATGAGGAAGCGAGATGTGATATGGCTGATCTGCACGGACAACCCCATGATGGCTTCCTTT
>NZ_JASEWO010000060.1:0-23321 GCF_030024295.1 Pantoea sp. Pa-EAmG | reverse complement strand
TTTAAGCACTGGCGTAACGTAAAGTTTTATCAGGAAATGGCTTTTTTATTAATTGTCATCAAGACTGGTCTTGTTTATCGTGAAATTAATCACCGACATGTTGTGATGATGTTGAATAGTTGCCGTAATTACGGCCGTTATTATTAACGCAAATGGGTTATCGCTTTGCGCGGCTTAACAGTCAAAGGTGTGACGGGCGGCGGCACGGTGCATCAATATCCACCGGCGGTTTTCGTGCCAGACTGAGGGTTTTTCCCCCTGTACAGAAGAGGTCACATGACGTTTCGTTTTCGATTAAAACCGTTACTCAGCGTAGCGCTGACGTCAGCGATGCTGTGCGGCACGCTCAGCGCGCAGGCCGCAGAGGCCGTGTATGGCGAGCAGCTGGAGGGATTTCACTATCCTTATCCGCTGCAGCATTTTACCTTCTCCTCCCAGCAGCAGTCACTCAGCATGGGCTATATGGACGTGAAGCCGGCGCAGCAGGCCAATGGTCAGACAGTGGTGCTGATGCACGGTAAAAACTTCTGCGCTGCCACCTGGGAAGACACCATCAACGCACTGAGCCAGCAGGGCTATCGCGTGATTGCGCCGGATCAGATTGGTTTCTGCACCTCCACCAAACCCGCCCGCTATCAGTACAGCTTCCAGCAGCTGGCGCAAAACACCCATCAGCTGTTAGCGCAGCTCGGCATTGAGAAAGCGGTGATCGTTGGCCACTCGACCGGCGGTATGCTGGCGACGCGTTACGCACTGATGTATCCGCAGCAGACGCAGAAGCTGGTGCTGGTCAATCCGATTGGCCTTGAGGACTGGAAGGCGAAGGGCGCGCCATGGCGCTCAGTGGATCAGTGGTATCAGCGCGAGCTGAAGCTTGATGCGGCGGGCATTAAGAAATATGAGCAGCACACCTATTACAGCGGCCAGTGGAAGCCGGAATATGACAAATGGGTGCAGATGCTGGCCGGGCTGAATAAAGGACCGGGGCATGAGAAAGTGGCGTGGAATTCGGCGCTGATCTACGACATGATTTTCACCCAGCCGGTCTATTACGAGTTTAAAGACCTGAAGGTGCCGACCACGCTGATGATCGGCACGGCCGATACCACGGCGATTGGCAGCGATATCGCTTCACCGGCGGTGAAAGCGCAGCTCGGCCATTACAACGTGCTGGGCAAACAGGTGGCACAGCTGATTCCTGGCGCGCGGCTGATTGAGTTCCCCGGCATGGGGCACGCGCCGCAGATGGAAGCGCCAGCGAAGTTTAATCAGACGCTGATTGACGACCTGGCGCATTAAGGAGCGGCTATCTGCGCGGCTGCCTTTTCTGGTACTTGGCGGCGTACATGCGTGCGTCGCTGCTTTCCAGCAGCTGCTCCAGCGATTGCGGCTGCTGCGGATCAAATTCCACGATGCCCGATGAAAACTGCAGCGTGTAACGCCGCTCCAGATCCTGCATCTGTTTATGCAGATAGTGGGCGAAGCGCGCCAGCGTCGCTTCCGCTTCGTCCTGACGAATACCGTTCAGCAGCACCACAAACTCATCGCCGCCGAGCCGGGCAAAGATATCGGCATGGCGAAAACTCACCTTCATGGCATCGGCAAAGTCCATCAGCGCGCGATCGCCCTCGCGGTGGCCATGCCGGTCATTGATGGCCTTAAAGCCGTCGAGATCGAGAAACGTCAGGCTGGCGGGCAGCTGTCTCAGCTGGCACTCATTCAGCGCCATCTGACCCAGCGTCATAAAGCCGCGCCGGTTGGTGATTTGCGTCAGCTCATCGGACGTCGCGGTCTGAAACGCTACCAGCTCGGCTTCGGCCATGGCCGCCAGATCGCGCAGCGCGTGCAGATCCTCCGCGTTAAACTGGCGCGCATGATTATCGATGATGCACAGCGTACCGACTTTGGCACCGGACGGCGTGCGCAGCGGATAGCCCGCGTAGAAACGCACCGGATTGTCTGCATCGGTAACCAGCGGATTATCGCTGAAGCGCGTGTCGGCCAGCGCGTCCTCAACCACCATCACCTCATCCTGCAGGATGGTGTGGCCGCAAAAAGAGATGTTACGCGCGGTGGTTGGCCGATCAAAACCGTCGCTGGATTTAAACCATTGATAGTCATTCTCCAGCAGACTGACCATCGCGACCGGAACGTCAAACAGACGTCGGGCAAGGCGGGTTAAACGGTCAAAACGCTCTTCTGTGGGTGTGTGCAGAATGTTGAGCGCACGTAACTGGGCCAGACGCTGTGATTCGTCCGCAGGCAGTGCAGGTGCTTTCATCGCGTAACTCTTTTAATGATGGATGTGTTACAGCAAACCGGATGTCGTGCCCGCGCAGGGGCAGAGAGCACTAAACAACCGCGGCAATGCGCGATTGTTCAGCGTAACGAGAGGATCAGAGCACTTTTTGCTCGGCAAGATCAAGGGCGAAATAGCTGAAAATGAGATCTGCACCGGCACGCTTAATGGCACCTAAGCTCTCCAGCACCACGTTGCGTTCATCGATGGCGCCCGCCTGGGCGGCAAATTTGATCATCGCGTACTCACCGCTCACCTGGTAAGCCGCCAGCGGCAGCGTGGTGCGCTCGCGGATATCACGCAGGATATCGAGGTAAGCGCCTGCCGGTTTAACCATCAGCGAATCTGCACCTTCCGCTTCATCAATCAGCGACTCGCGAATCGCTTCACGGCGGTTCATCGGGTTCATCTGATAGGTTTTGCGGTCGCCTTTCAGCGCGGTGCCCGCCGCTTCACGGAACGGGCCGTAGAACGACGAGGCGAATTTGGTGGAGTAGGACATGATAGCGGTATCGGTGAAGCCGGCCGCGTCCAGCGCCTGGCGAATCGCTTTCACCTGGCCATCCATTGCTGCTGACGGCGCGATGAAGTCGGCACCGGCCTGCGCAGCAACCACCGCCTGTTTGCCGAGGTTAATCAGCGTCTGGTCGTTGTCGACGCCGTGATCGCACAGCACGCCGCAGTGGCCGTGGCTGGTGTATTCGCAGAAGCAGGTATCGGACATGACAATCATTTCCGGCACCGTGTCTTTGCAGATGCGCGACATGCGCGCCACGAGGCCGTTTTCGTTCCACGCATCGCTGCCGGTGGCATCGGTGTGGTGCGAGATACCAAAGGTCATGACTGAACGGATACCGGCTTTGGCGATGCGTTCGATTTCGTACGCCAGACGTTTTTCCGGAATGCGCATCACGCCCGGCATGGCGTTGATTGGCACGTAATCATCCACGCCTTCTTCAACGAAGATCGGCAGGGCCAGATCGTTCAGGCTGAGGTGGGATTCCTGGAACAGTTCGCGCATCGACGCGCTTTTGCGCAGTCTTCTTGGGCGCTGAATGAGATTGAAATCAGACATGCTCGATTAACTTATGCTGGTGAAAAAAGTGGCGACAGTTTACCCCTTTTCGCCGGGTAGCATGAAGGATTGTGTGCGGTGCGGGCCGGGCGTTGTTGCCGGTCGGCATGAATGCCGACCCTACAGCGCACCAGGCCACCGCAGAATCATCACCCGCAGGGCACGCATTGATGCGCACCGGGAATCAGCAGAATCCCAACTCGCAACATACCCGTAGGGTGCGCATTGATGCGCACCTGGAAGCATCACCCGCAGCACACACATTCTCACGCACCCGGCAACCGCAGAAACAAAACTCCCGCCGGGTGGCGGGAGTGAAGGGCAGATTACTCGTTGATGTCCGGGTGCTGCTGCACCAGGTTTTTCCGCTTCGCCTCAAGGCGGGCGATCTCTTCATCAATATCTTCAATCTTCTGCTCGATATTGTCGTGATGCTCCTGCAGAATCTCACGCGCTTCTTCGAGGTCCGATGCCGCCGGTGTCGCGCCGCGCAGCGGTTTGTTGGCGGTCTCTTTCATGTACAGACCGGTCACCAGACCGACCACCGCCACCACCATCAGATAGTAAGCCGGCATATACAGATTGTTGCTGGCTTCCACCGCCCAGGCGGTCACGGTTGGCGTCAGACCGGCAATCAGAATCGAGATGTTGAAGGCGCTGGCCAGCGCACTGTAGCGAATGTGCGTCGGGAACATCGCCGGCAGTGACGAGGCCATCACGCCGGTGAAGGCGTTGAGGATCACCGCCAGCAGCAGCAGACCGGCAAAAATCAGCCCCAGTACGTTACTGTTGATCAGCATAAAGGCCGGAATCGCACAGAAGAACAGGGCGATACTGCCGACGATCACGAACGGACGACGGCCGAAGCGGTCGCTCAGCATGCCCATCACCGGTTGCACAAACAGCATCCCCATCATGATGGCGATGATAATCAGCACGCCGTGATCTTCCGAGTAGTGCAGGTTATGCGACAGATAGCTCGGCATGTAGGTCAGCAGCATGTAATAGGTCACGTTGGTAGCGAGCACCAGACCGATACAAGCCAGCAGGCTTTTCCAGTGTTTGCTGGCAATCTCTTTAAACGACACTTTCGGGCCGTCGCGCAGACCTTCGCGGTCGCCTTGCTCCAGCTTCTCAACATGCTGCTGGAACGCTGGCGTCTCTTCCAGTGCGTGACGCAGATACAGGCCGATAATGCCCAGCGGCAGCGCGAGGAAGAACGGAATACGCCAGCCCCAGTCGAGGAATTTCTGCTCGCCAATCACCGTTGAGATCAGCACCACCACGCCCGCGCCCAGCACGAAGCCGGCAATCGAACCAAAGTCCAGCCAGCTTCCCATGAAACCGCGCTTACGGTCCGGCGAATATTCGGCGACAAAGATTGACGCACCGGTATATTCCCCGCCCACCGAGAAGCCCTGCGCCATTTTCGCCAGCAGCAGCAGTATCGGTGCCCAGATGCCAATCGAGGCGTAAGAAGGGATCAGGCCGATACAGAAGGTACTGATCGACATGATGACAATGGTGATCGACAGGATTTTCTGGCGACCGTATTTATCGCCCAGCATGCCGAAGAACAGGCCGCCCAGCGGACGGATCAGGAACGGTACCGAGAAGGTCCCGAGTGCGGCAATCATCTGCACGCCAGGCGAGGCGTCCGGGAAGAACACTTTACCCAGCGCGTAGGCCACAAAGCCATAAACACCGAAATCGAACCATTCCATCGCGTTACCGAGTGACGCGGCGGTAATGGCCTTACGTAAACGAGCGTCATCGATAATCGTGACGTCATCCAGCCCAATAGGTTTTACACGCTTCCTACGTAATTTCATGAGGTTACCCTGTATTGGAATTCAAAAAGTCCTCAACGCTGCGGACTCGGTGGAGCGTTCAGTCCGCGGCGTTGAGAAAATTAAAGCATAGCCGTGAAAGTGGTTTTTTCCCTGGCCTGCCAAAGCAATTATTACTCAGGTAATTATTGCATCCCGCGACAGAGTATACCGTTTAAATGTGATATTTGTCATGTTTCCGCCAATAACTGGCTATTTTTTGGCTAAAACTATGGCCGTTTTGGTCCGCAATCGCGGCAAAAAAAATTGTCTGAATCGCGACGCAGGCCGCAGCGTAGATGCGCGGGCGAGCGAAAATATCTATACTTGCGCCAGTTTCTCTGCCGGAGATCGGGCGACGCATGGCACGCTTTGTTTTATTTGCAAAAAGTCTCTGTTTTGACGTTGACCAGCAGGTCCTCTTTCCGGTGCAGTCGCCCGCGCACCGCGTGGCGCTGACGCCGCTGCAAACCGCCATTCTGCGGCGCGTGATTGATGCGGATGGCAAACTGGTGCGCAACCAGACCCTGCATGCGCTGTTCCAGCGCGTCCCCAGCGACACACCGTTCGCCGAGCGCCTGACGGCCACCATTGCCGCCATCAATCAGCAGGCGCAGTTGGCACACGCGCCGGGGCCGCTGGTGCATCAGGTGCCGCTGATTGGCTGCGTGCTGGCCGATCAGGTCGATGTGGCGCCGCTGAGCGATGAGCCGGTGGCTGCGCCAGCGGCAGCGGTGGTCAGTCCGCAACCTGCGCCCGCGCCGGCCAGCGTAAAGAAAAAGCGGCCTGTGCTGCGCTGGGTAATCGTTGCGCTGCTGCTGGTGAATGTCGCGCTGGCGCTGCTGGCACGCCAGATGTTTGCGCCGGTGCAGCACGATGCGCTGGATTTCCGGCCGCTGCTGCGCATTCAGAACAGCCAGGTGTTTATCCCCAGCCACCTGAAAGCCGATTCGTGGGTGGTGCAGGACGCGCTGCGGCGCTATCGGCAGTGGCAGCCGCGCCTGCCGGATGGCTCAGCGCCACCGATGGTGTACATCAACCCGGTGCGCACCCGACTCTTTTCCAGCACCTTCCTGTGCGCCAAACCGATCGCGCAGAAGGACAACGAATGTATTTCATGGATGGTGTCAGCGCAGGAGATACCCGATGCGTAAAGCGATAATCACCACGGCAGTGGTGCTGGCCTTTGTGCTGCCGTGGGCGCTGGCGCTGCTGCTGCGGCCGGCAGAACCGGTGCCGGAGTGGTGTGAGGTACCGTATCGTATTGATCATGAAGGCGCGCCGGCTGGCGCGATTGATGCCACCATTCGCACGCGCTTTAAGGCGGACGGCAGCGGCAGCTCAACGCTGATCGGCACCGTCACGGTACGCGATCGCCACTATCGCCTGCATCGCGTATCCGATACCACCTGGCGCCGCCAGGGCGATTTCATGCTCAGCACCACGCGCAACGTACGTATCCTGGCAGACGACACCGTACCGCCCGCGCTGGCGGCGCAGATCGTGTTTTCGCCAGCGCGCGAGGGCAATAACGATTATTACCAGATGTACCAGCTGCCCAATGGCGACCAGATGATTAATTATGCCGGGCTGCCGCGCCTGTACTGCCATAGCTAACCCTGATGCTGTCGACGCGCCGGGGGCTTAAAGCAGCGAGCGCAGCGGCGCGCCGTGCAGCCAGCCAGCAATATCTTCCACCGCCTCGCTGAAGTAGGTGCGGTAATTAGTGTCGGCGACGTAGCCCAGATGCGGCGTCGCCAGCACGTTCGGCAACTGACGCAGCGGATGATCGGCCGGTAGCGGCTCCTGTTCAAAGACATCCAGCCCGGCGCCCGCCAGCTGACCAGACTGCAGTGCGCTGATCATCGCCTGCTGATCGACAATCCCGGCGCGCGAGGTGTTAATCAGCAGCGCACCCGGCTTCATGTGCGCCAGCGCCGCGCCGTCCAGCAGATGACGGGTGCGCTCACTCAGCACCAGATGAATCGATACCACATCGCTCGCCCCGAGCAGCGCCGGCAGCGAAGCCATCTTCTCTGCGCCGCACGCCGCTGCGCGTGCTTCGCTCAGGTTCTGGCTCCAGGCGCACACGCGCATGCCAAAAGCGCGCGCCACGTTAGCCATCTCACCGCCAATCTTGCCCAGCCCAAGCAGGCCGAGGGTTTTGCCGTGCAGCGCCATGCCCAGCGTATGCTGCCACGCACCGTTGCTGCGCAGCGCCTGGCTCTCCGCCGGGATATGGCGTGCCAGACCGAGCAGCAGCCCCCAGCTCAGTTCCAGCGGCGCCGCGCTGCTACTGGCGGTGCCGCACACCGCAATCAGCCGTTCGGCACAGGCGTGCAGATCGATTGAGGCATTGCGCATGCCGGAGGTGACAATCAGCTTCAGATTGGGCAGGCGGCCTATCAGCCGGGCGCTGAGCGGCGTGCGTTCGCGCATCACCACCAGGATGTCGGCGTGGGCGATGTGAGCGACCAGTTCATCTTCGTCGGCGTAGTGGCGGTGCAGCGCGCTAGTTTGTACCTGCGGTTGCAGCGATGCCCAGTCGGCCAGCGACAGGGCAACATTTTGATAATCATCAAGAATGATGCAGTTCAGGCTCATGATGGTCCTCAACGGGAAGCGGTTGGCGCCCCTGCTGATTAAGCCAGGCGCGAAGCTGGTTATTGTCCATCGGACGGGCGTAATAATAGCCCTGAATAAATACCACGCCACGCTGCTGCAGATACTGAAATTGCAACGCGGTTTCTACCCCTTCACCCAATACCTCGAGCTGCAGCTTGTGGCACAGATTGATGATGGCATCCAGCACCGGGGTTTCGATCTCCAGTCCTTCAATGGCGTTGATAAAGCCGCGGTCAATCTTCAGGTAATCGAGCGGGAAGGTCATCAGATAGGAGAGCGCACAGTGGCCGGTGCCGAAGTCGTCAATCGCCACCTTCATGCCGTGCGACTGCAGATAGCGCAGCTTGCGCGACACCGCGTCGCCGTCCTCGATCAGGCTGCGCTCGGTAAGCTCCAGCGTGATCAGCATCTGTTTGTCACGGATGTTGCGGGCAAAACGCATCATGTCCTGCACAAAATCGGGGTGTTGCAGATGCTCAGCCGCGAGGTTAAAGCCAATGTGGAAGCCCGGTTCAACCTGCCAGCTCTGGATATCTTCCGCCATCATCGCCAGTAAATGCTGGGTCAGCGGCACGATCATGCCTTCCGCTTCGGCATGGCTGATGAAGATATCCGGGCGGATCATTTCGCCGTTGGGCCGCTGCCAGCGCATCAGCGCTTCCGCACCGGTGCAGCGCTGAATCCCGGTGCTGTACACCGGCTGATAGTGCACCGTGAACTCACGGTTGCGTATCGCCCGGCGAATTTCATCCGCCCATGAGAGGCGGCGGCGCAGCCAGTTGGCGGTCAGCACCATCAGCAATATCGAAAAGATGGCGGCCATTGGCAGAAAAATAAGCAACGCCTGGCGCCAGGCTTTGATCAGCTCGGCGGCGGGTACCGTCACGCTGACGCTGATCGGATAGCGGCTGGACTCCGCCTGATAGTTGGCGCTGCTGAGGTACAGCAGTTCTGGCTGGTCGTCCGGACCGCTGGCGATGGGGCTGCCGCCGTTGAAGCGCAGGCTCATCTGATAACGGTTCGACTCGCCGATGGCGCGCATGAAGTCCATCAGATACTGGCCATCAATCACCGCCCAGAAACCGCTGCTGTCCGGCAGGTGACGCACGAAAATCACTGCCGGGCGATCCGGTACGCCGGAGGTGCCGCGAATCGACAGGCTCCACCAGGCTTTGCCGGTCACCGGCGGCGACTGCATCATCATCCCGGCCAGCGTGTCGTGCTGCAGCCCGTAAGCCGACGAGCAGGTGATTTCGCTGCCCTGCAGGGTACCAATCGAGCGGAAGTAGGCGTTAAGGGTGCCGGCGCGCTGCAAATCTTCATCAATATCGGCGCAGCGACGATTCTGGTACTGACGCAGGCGGGTCACCATGTCCCAGGCGCTGTCGCTCATCTTTTCTGCCTGCGTCAGCAGGGCATTGGCGGTGGCAATTTGCTGCTGGCTGACCGTATGGCGCGCCTCAATGGCTGTGCAAAATATGCCCAGCACCAGCGGTAATAACCCGGCACAGACAATCAACAGCCAGCCAAAATCGCGTTGTCGTTTTTGCAGAGGCACCAGACTTTCCTCGGTCGGTTTAAGCAGCATTCAGGGAGCGCGTTACGGCGTCAGCAGCATAACACTTTCCCGCGGCCGTGCATGTTAGCGTTTTGATTTTCCACCAATCTGATACAAGTCAATTATGGTTCGCGCTTTGCGTTTATTGACAATGTTTTGCCGTTACTGGCATTTCCCGGCAGGAAAAAGCCTGTGGCACGAGATGAGTAAAAGTGTTGCGCCAGAATCATCAGGCATGGCGATGCGCGCTGACGCCATACGGCGGTGGCGTCACTGCGCAGGGAAGCTGCCAGACGATCGGCAAATACCGATTGTCTGGCATCGTGGCGTGGTAAGACGTTACGGGCGCGACGCGGGCCGGTTATTTTTGACGCGCAGGCGCGGTTTGGGGCGGCCATTACCCAGCATTATCGCCAGCCGGCTGCCGCCCGGCGTGGTTTCCATCAGGATTTTGGTGACGCTGGTCAGCGGCACCGACAGCAGCATCCCGACCGGACCGAGCAGCCAGCCCCAGAAAATCAGCGACAGAAACACCACCAGCGTTGACAGTCCCAGCCCGCGTCCCATCAGGCGCGGTTCCAGCATATTGCCAAACACCATGTGAATGGCACTGAACAGCGCCGCCACCAGCACGGCGTCATACACATCATTCAGCACCAGTGCCTGAATAAACGGCGGCACGCCGGCGATAATCGGACCGATATTGGGGATAAAATTGAGGATAAAGGCGACAACGCCCCAGAACAGCGCAAATTTGACGTCCAGCAGCATCAGCACCAGCCACACCGCCAGCCCGGTAATCAGGCTGACCAGCGTTTTCAGTGCCAGGTAGTGCGTGACGCCCTTCAGCGCTTTGTGCAATCCGGCGATGCGGATCTGCGGATTCATCATCGCATTGCGCAATTTGTACGGCAGATGGTGCACCTCAAACAGCATGAACACCACGGTCAGAATCAACAGCACCACATTGGTCATGGCACCGGAGAACTGCGCCAGCAGCGTGGTGGCCATATTCATAATCACATTGGGATCGAGTCGTGCCGCCAGTGCGCTGGTGGAGATATTGATATGAAACTGCGCGGCGAAATGCTGCAGCACCATCAGCTTCTGTTCCAGCAGGCTGCGGATTTGCGGATAGGTATCGCTGAACTCGCTTACCGAACTGGCCAGCACCCCGACCAGCAGCAGCATCACAATGAAGATCACCGTGATAACCAGCGAGATCGCCACGCCGCGCCGCAAACCCCGGCGCATCAGCAGGGTCACCAGCGGATTAAGCACAATCGCCAGGAAGCTGGCGAGTAAGAAGGGCACCAGAATATCCGACGCGGCACGAATGCCCGCCAGAATAATCACTAACATCGCCAGCTTGACCAGGATGTTCTGGCCAATTTTCTCCTGTGGCTTTTCGTTCATTCCCTCTCCTGAATGGTGGTTCGCTGTGGAAAGTGTAGTTGAACGCCAGTAAGTAATTGTTTGTTTAGGAGTAAGCGAAGCGAACCCGATAAGCACCGCCGGAGATACCGCCATCAGCCCGCCGCTAATCGACGGTGCGCACGGCGAGAAAAGGCGTATAGTGAAGCTTCAGCTATAAAAATTCCGTCAAACACGAGCGCAATCACTCATGCCTGACCAGCCCGCCGCGGCCGAATACAGCCGTTTTCGTCTGAATTTACAGATTCTCTCCATCGTGAAGTTCAACTTCGCCACCTATCTCACCATTGGCCTGCCGCTGGCGGTGCTGCCGGGCTTTGTCCATGACGGCCTGGGCTACAGCGCTTTCTGGGCCGGCGTGGTGATCAGCCTGCAATATGTTGCCACGCTGCTGAGCCGTCCGCATGCCGGTCGCTATGCCGACAGCTGGGGACCCAAAAAAGTGGTGGTGCTTGGGCTGTTTGGCAGCCTGGTGAGCGGGCTGTGTATTTTGCTGTCGGCGCTGATAGAGGAGCAGGAGGTGCTCAGCCTCGCGCTGCTATGCCTCGGGCGCGTGCTGCTGGGCGTCGGGCAGAGTTTCTGCGGCACCGGCACCTCGCTGTGGGGCGTGGCGAAAGTCGGCTCGCTGCATATTGGCCGGGTGATCTCCTGGAACGGCATTGTCACCTATGGCGCAATGGCGATTGGCGCACCGCTTGGAGTGATGATCTTTCGCAGCGGCGGCCTGCTGCTGCTCTCCAGCGTGATTATCGCCATCAGCGTGCTGGCGATAGTGCTGGCGCTGCCCCGTGCGCCGGTGAAAGGCAGCAAGGCCAAACCGCTGCCGTTCCGCGCGGTGCTCGGTAAGGTGTACGGTTTTGGCCTGCTGCTGGCGATGGGCTCGGCGGGCTTTGGCGTGATCGCCACCTTTATCACCCTGTTTTATCAGGAGCAGGGCTGGGACGGTGCTGCCTTCGCGCTGACGCTGTTCAGCGCTGCGTTCGTCGGCATGCGCCTGCTGTTTCCCAACGCCATTAATAAGCTCGGCGGACTGCGCGTCGCCAGCCTGTGTTTTGCCGTCGAGGCGATTGGCCTGCTGCTGGTGGCGGGCGCGTTCGATCCGTGGATGGCGAAGTTCGGCGCTTTTCTCACCGGCGCCGGTTTCTCGCTGGTGTTCCCGGCGATTGGCGTGGTCGCAGTTAAAGTGGTGCCGCAGCAGAACCAGGGCAGCGCGCTGGCCACCTACACTGCGTTTATGGATCTGTCGCTCGGCATCACCGGTCCGATCGCGGGCTTTATCATGAGCTTCGCCGGCGTACAGCTGGTCTACCTGCTGACTGCGCTGCTGGTGGGATTTGCGCTGCTTTGTACCCTGCGGATGATCAAGCGTCAGGCTGAGATGCCAGCCGGGGACGCGGCGTCCAGGTCGCCATAAATGGCGCCCCTACAGCATGACAGAGCGCGCATTGATGCGCACCGGGCAATCGACGGGGCCAACACCGCAGGGTGCGCATTGATGCGCACCAGGCAATCCACTGCGGCAATCACGCATCGGATGGGGGAAACAGCTGAAAAAAAGGCCTCCGACCGAGGCCAACACTAACAAAAGCGTGTCGCTAAGACACAGATAAGGGTTCGTTTCACATCGCATTGTCTGCAGATGCTGCAAAGAAAACATTTATTTCGTTTTAATTGAATTATGAAATAACGGATATTGGATCTGCCTCGCAAAAATTTCATATTTCGTTTCATCCAGCCACGCTCCGGCGCTGACCCTCTCGCTGACTGATCGTCCTGCTAATCTCACTGCTGCTGATTACGGGTGCAGGCCGCATCGGCATTGTCATCAGGCCCGCACTTTGCGCCAGTCCGCTGACGCTGGCGGAAAAATGCGATCCAGGCCGCTAAAAGTAAATTTTCCAAAAAGAACTATTTGAAAAATTTATTTCACTGTAATAGCTTCATAGCACGCTTTCCGTATTGCCTGATCGGGCGCGACCCAGACTGACCCGCGGCCTGCAGGGACCTTACACATCAAAGAGGCAACGACATGACTATCGTAGGAAACTTTATCGGCGGCAAAATCACGCACAGCGCCAGCAACGAAACCATTCCGGTCTACGATCCGGCGACCGGCAAAGTGATCCGCGAACTGACGCAAAGCACGGCGGCAGAAGTGGCGCAGGCCATTGAGGTCGCCCATGCGGCGTTTCCGGAATGGTCGAAAACGGCGCCGCTGCGTCGTGCCCGCGTCATGTTCAACTTCAAAGCGCTGATGGAAAAACATCGCGATGAACTGGCGGCGCTGATTGTTTCTGAGCACGGTAAAGTCTGGTCCGATGCGCTGGGTGAGCTGACGCGCGGCATCGAAGTGATCGAATTTGCCTGCGGCATTCCGCACCTGATCAAAGGGGAAAACTCACCGAACGTCGGTTCCGGCGTCGACAGCTATTCGCTGATGCAGCCGGTGGGTGTGGTCGCGGGTATTACGCCGTTCAACTTCCCGGCGATGGTGCCGCTGTGGATGTTCCCCATCGCGCTGGCGTGCGGTAATACCTTTGTGCTGAAGCCGCCGGCGCTCGATCCTTCTGCCTCGGTACGCATGGCTGAACTGCTGAAAGAAGCGGGCCTGCCGGATGGCGTGTTCAACGTGGTGCACTCCTCAAACGAAGACGCCGAGCAGCTGTATAAAGATCCGCGCATCGCGGCGGTCAGCTTCGTCGGCTCGTCCGGCGTGGCCGAGCACATCTACAAAACCGCCAGCGCGCATGGCAAACGCGTGCAGGCCTTCGGCGCCGCGAAAAACCACGCCATCGTGATGCCGGATGCCGATCTGGATGCCACCGTGAACGCCATCATGGGCGGTGCTTTCGGTTCTGCCGGGGAACGCTGCATGGCGCTGCCGGTGGTGGTGGCGGTTGGCGATGATACGGCTGATAAACTGATTTCGCGCCTGACGCCGCTGATCAAAGCGCTGCGCGTGGGGCCGGGCATGCAGCAGGGTGCCGAAGAGAATGAAATGGGGCCGGTGGTATCCGCTGCGCACCAGAAGAAAGTGCTGGGCTACATCGACAAAGGTGAGCAGGAAGGCGCGACGCTGGTGGTTGACGGACGCGGCGTGAAAGTCGCGGGCCATGAAGAGGGCTACTACGTTGGCGGTACGTTGTTCGATAACGTCACGCCGGAGATGGTGATTTGGCGCGAAGAGATTTTCGGACCGGTGCTGAGCATCATGCGCGCCAGCGACTTCGACAGCGCGCTGCAGCTGGTAAATAGCCACGAATTTGGTAACGGCAGCGCCATCTTTACCAGCAACGGCCACACCGCCCGTGAGTTTGTGCATAACGTGGAAGCGGGCATGGTGGGCGTCAATGTGCCGGTGCCCGTGCCGATGGCGTTCCACAGCTTTGGCGGCTGGAAGCGTTCGGTGTTTGGTGCGCTCAACGTGCACGGTCCGGACGGGGTGCGTTTCTACACCCGCATGAAAACGGCAACCGTGCGCTGGCCGAGCGGTCAGCAGACCGTTTCTGAATTCAGCATGCCAACGCTGGGTTAATGTCGCGCAACAGGAGAAACAGGATGTCACTGATTTCAAAAGTGCAGCAGCCGGACAGCCACGGGCGTATCCAGCACGTGACGCCCGAGAGCGCCGGCTGGGAATATGTGGGCTTTGACGCTTATCTGCTGAAAAAGGGCCAGACGCTGCGGTTAAGCAGCGGCGAGAGAGAGCTGTGCCTGGTGCTGGTGGCCGGTCTGGCGTCGGTGAAAACCCGCGACGCAGAATTCCCTGGCATCGGTAAGCGCCTGTCGCCGTTTGAGCGCACGCCGCCTTACTCGGTTTACGTGCCGCATCATGATGAGGTTGAAGTCACTGCCGACAGCGATCTGGAGCTGGCGGTATGCAGTGCGCCGGGCAGTGGCAACCTGCCGGCGCGGCTGATTGCACCGCAGGATGTTGGCGTGGAGCACCGTGGCAAAGGGCGCAACCAGCGCCTGGTGCATAACATTCTGCCGGATAATCAACCGGCCGACAGCCTGCTGGTGGTGGAAGTGTATACCGACGAGGGCGCGACCAGTTCGTACCCCAGCCACAAGCACGATGAGAAGGACAGCCCGGACGAAACCTATCTGGAAGAGACCTATTATCACCGTTTCGATCCCGAGCCCGGTTTCGCCATGCAGCGCGTCTACACCGACGACCGTTCGCTCGACGAGTGTATGGCCCCGTATAACCGAGATGTGGTGACGGTGCCGCGCGGGTATCATCCGGTGGCGACGCTGGCCGGTTACGATAACTATTATCTGAACGTGATGGCCGGGCCGGTACGGCTGTGGAAATTTACCTGGGAGAAGGATCACGCCTGGGTGAACAGTGAGCAGTATCCGCGTCGTTAATCGGGTCTCCGCGCGGTCGCCGGAAATGCGCACCAGGTTAAACGGCACACGCATTCACTGATGCGCACAGATAAAAAAAGGCAGCCAGATGGCTGCCTTTGTTCCATTCGGTACCCGGGGTTTATTCGCTGCTGCTGTTATTCAACGCCAGTGACACCGCCAGGGTTTGCGCCAGGCACAGCGAGGCCACCTGCGAGCGGAAGCCATCTACCTGCGCTTCGCGCACCACAAAACAGACATCGCTGAACGCCGCCAGCGGGCTGACCTGGCTGTCGGTGATGGCGATCTGATGCGCGCCACGTTTAGCGCCCAGCTCCACCAGTTCCACCGCTTCGCGCGCATACGGCGAGTAGCTGATAGCGATGACCACGTCTTTCGGATTCACCATGCTGAGCTGTTCAGTGAACATGCCGCCCAGGCCATCAATCAGAAAAGCGCGACGCTCCAGATGGCGCAGCGCATACACCAGATACGAGGCCACGCTGAACGAGCGGCGCAGACCGATGATGTAGATGTTCTCCGCCTCGTTGAGCATTTTCACCGCTTTGTTCAGCTGGTCGGGATTCACCTGCATCGCCAGCTGCTGCAGCGCCTGGCTGTTGACCATGGTAAAGACGTTGAGGATCTCCACCGGGCTCTCCGGTGAGCTGGCGCTGTCGTCGGTGGCCGTCTGGCGGAACAGGCGCGCCCGTTCGGTATAGTTCACGGTCTCTTCCATCAGGTGCTGACGAAAGACCTGTTTCATTTCGTTGAAGCCGCTAAAGCCGAACGCGTTGGCGAAGCGGATCAGCGTGGAGGGCGGAACATCCGCCTGCTGGGCGATAGAAGCGACGGTATCAAACGCGATGCTGTTGCTGTTATCAAGGATATAACGAGCCACCTGCTTCAGGCGTTTACTCAGCGTCTCATAGCGACGACGGATATCGTCCTGTAACAAGGTTAATTGGGTTGGATTATTGGTCATTACTTCGGCCCGCTAAAAAAGAAAATATGGCTGGATAATGAGCGCTATAGTACCAGATGGATGGAAAATTTCATTTGTTTGACGCTATCGTGAAGGCTATTTCATCGGTTTATGAATTGCCTCACAAAACTCAGGGGGTTGAGGGCTTGCCCTCACCCTAACCCTCTCCCGCAGGCGGGAGAGGGAACAGTCCGGAGCGGTCTGATCGGTCTGCCAGGACTGGTACAATGCTTAACGAGCTGCCTGAACGGCTCCCTCACCCTAACCCTCTCCCGCAGGCGGGAGAGGGGACAGTCCGGAGCAGTCTGACCGGCCTGACAGGACTGGTACAATGCTTAACGACCTGCCTGAACGGCTCCCTCTCCCGGTGGGAGAGGGCTGGGGTGAGGGCATCCGCGCGCAACACACTAAAAAGCGGCCCGTCAGGCCGCTTCTCAGTACATCCTCTGCAAATCCGTCAGCCGCGCGCGGCGCGCCAGTAGCCAATCAGGCGCAGATAATTGCCTTTCACGGTCTCAATCAGCGCCTTATCATCCAGCTCACCGTTCAGCCACTGGCGTGACGGCTGGCCAAAAATGGTGCGACCGACGGCAAAACCTTTCACCCACGTCGCCTGCGCGGCGGCGGCGAAGCCGGCTTTCAGCTTCTCTTCCGGCGCATCAAGGCCGAGTAACAGAATGCCGCGACAGTGCGGATCCTGCTGCTCAATCAGCTCGCCGATCGCCTGCCAGCTCTCCGCCGTCAGCGGTGGTAGCTTCCACCAGTCCGGCTGCACGCCCAGGCTATAGAAGTGGCTCAGCATATCGTAATAGTAGGACTCGTTACGGTCCGGGTTGCTCTCCGGCAGAATCACTTCCAGCAGCAGCTCGTGCCCGCTCTTGTTACAGCTGCGCCACACGTCAAGAACCAGCTCGTCCTGCTCTTTACGCAGTTCAGCACTGTCATGGGGATGGTAAAACACCAGGCATTTGACGACGTGTTCGGCCGGCCAGTCCACCAGCTGAGAGCCAATATTGCCGTGCTCAAGACGCAGTGGCCGTGAGCTCGGTAGCTCAATGGGCCGCCCAATCCACCAGTGCTTGCCGGTGATGGCGTTGAGCGCTTTCTGGCCGTACGTGGTATCCGCCAGGATGCCACTCTTCTCATTGAGACCGGCTTCGTTAGCCGCCTCCTGTGCCGCCTGCAGCAGCAACAGCTTCAGTTGCGGAATGCGCTCCTCGCTGACACCCGCTTCGCGCGCCATATCGGCCAGCTGTTTACGGTGGTCAAAGGCGAACACATTCAGCTCGGGCCATTGCTGCTTACGCGTGGTAACGCGATGCAGATGATTGAGGCGCGCGTCCAGATCCGGGCGTTTCACTGCGTTATCGCGGCTGAGGAAATCGTCCAGTTCCTCTTTCGTTGGCATCGCCGGCGCACAGCCGTGACGGGATACCACCAGCGCGCCACAGGCGTTGGCGTAGCGGCACGCCTGTTCCCAGCTCTCATCGTTGAGCCAGCCGCGCAGCAGGCCCGACATAAACGCATCGCCGGCACCCAGCACGTTGAGCACCTCAACGCGCACGCCGCTGTGCAGGCGCGTCTGTTCCCAGCTGTCAGGAATCTCGCCCTCAAACACCACACAACCCAGCGGCCCGCGTTTGCAGACCAGCGTGGCGCTGCTGGCCTTACGCACATTTTTCAGCGCGGTCAGCGTATCGGTACTGCCACCGGCGATATGGAACTCTTCTTCCGTGCCGACGATCAGATCGAAATAGTGCACTACTTCCTGCAGCTGCTGCGTCACCTGGCCGGATTCGATGAAACGCGTTTCACCGTCACCCAGTGACGTAAGACCCCATAGCACCGGGCGATAATCGATATCCAGCGCGGTGCGCAGGCCGTTGCGCCGGGCGATATCCAGCGCTTTCAGCACCGCCGCCCGCGTGTCCGGATGCGACAGGTGGGTGCCGGTTACCGCCACGGCGCGGGACGAGGTTATGAACTCTTCGCGAATGTCCTCGGGAACCAGCCCCATATCAGCACAGTTGTCGCGATAGAAAATCAGCGGAAAGGTCTCTTCGTCTTTGATGCCGAGAATCACCAGCCCTGTCAGGCGCTGCTTATCGGTGATCAGCCCGTCAGTATTGCAGCCCACGCGCTGCAGCTCTTCACGCAGGAAGCGGCCATTGTGTTCGTCACCGACGCGCGCCAGCATCGCCGACTTCAGCCCCTGAATCGCGGTGCCATAGGCTACGTTGCCGGAAGAGCCGCCGAGGTATTTGTTAAAGCTGGTCATATCTTCCAGGCGCGAGCCAATTTGCTGGCCGTAAAGATCGACGGCGATGCGTCCAATACAAATCACATCAAGCCGCTTCTGTTGTGTACTCATACTGATGGTTTCCTTCTGTGATAAGCAGACACGGCGGGCGCTGCCGCCCACTATCAAGCGCAATGCTTCCGGGGTCTCAGGGTGCCTGACTGGCTATGTGGGCAGTATGAGGAATAAAAATTCCAAACACAATATGAAATGAAACATCCATCGCGATTTTGTGAGCCAGGTAAAACTCTGGTGCCGCCACCTTTCCCGCCCTTTACGGCTTGCCCGTTTCGCGGGTGCTCTGGCTTGTGAGCCAGCTCGCAGGAAATGATGACAGATGAGAGGAAGCTGCTGACGTGAAATGAAATTTCGTTATGATGGCTGAGGCACAGCAGGCTGTTTCACTTTGCTGTCATCCCGTCCCGTCACCGCCCGCGTTTCAGCGCCGAATTTGATCTTCATCGCAAAATGAAATGTTTCTTCTGTAATCAGGTTTAATGGAAAAAACATTTGTTTATAATCGCCACACGTTTCACTTAGCGTCGGGCGCGTTTTCACCGCCGACCCGAACCGCGTCGTACCCCCTGAGCGGGTACCACATGTAAAGGAAGAAGCATATGGGCACTATCAGACTGACTACCGCACAGGCGCTGGTGAAATTTCTGGATAACCAGTACCTGAACGTTGACGGCGTTGAAACCAAATTCGTGCACGGCATCTTTGCTATTTTCGGCCACGGCAATGTGCTCGGCCTCGGCCAGGCACTAGAGCAGGACAGCGGCGATTTACAGGTGTATCAGGGCCGTAACGAGCAGGGTATGGCGCACGCTGCCATCGGTTTTGCCCGGCAGTCGCTGCGCCGTCAAATCATTGCCTGTACCTCTTCCGTCGGACCGGGTGCCGCCAACATGATTACCGCGGCAGCCACGGCAACAGCCAACCGGATTCCACTGCTGTTGCTGCCGGGCGATGTGTTCGCCACGCGCCAGCCGGACCCGGTGCTGCAGCAGATCGAGCAGAGTCACGATCTCAGCATCAGCACCAACGATGCCTTCCGCGCAGTGAGTAAATACTGGGACCGCGTGAGCCGTCCGGAACAGCTGATGACCGCCTGTATCAATGCGCTGCGCGTGCTGACCGATCCGGCGGAAACCGGGGCGGTAACGCTGGCGCTGCCGCAGGATGTGCAGGGCGAAGCCTGGGATTTCCCGGAATACTTCTTCCAGAAACGCGTGCATTTGCTTGACCGGCGTCTGCCGACGGCGGCCCAGCTGGACGCGGCGCTGGCATTGGTTGCGCGTAAGCACAAGCCGCTGATTGTAGTGGGTGGCGGCGTGAAATACTCCGATGCCGGTCAGGCGCTGCTGAGCTTTGCCGAGCGTTTCAATATTCCGTTTGCCGAAACGCAGGCCGGCAAAGGCACCATCGTTTCCGACCATCCGCTGAACGTGGGTGGCGTGGGTGAAACCGGCTGTCTGGCGGCGAACCTGCTGGCCAAAGAGGCCGATCTGGTGATCGGTATTGGTACGCGCTATACCGATTTCACCACGGCCTCAAAATGGATCTTCCAGCATCCGGAAATCAGCTACCTCAACATTAACGTCAACAACTTCGACAGTTACAAGCTGGATGGCGTGCAACTGCTGGCGGATGCACGCGAAGGATTAACCGCGCTGGAAGCCGGACTGAACGGCTTTGAGAATCACTGGGGTGGCCAGATTGAACAGGCGCAGAGCAAGCTGCTGAAAGAGACGCAGCGCGTGTACGCCGCCACTTTCAACACCGACGACTTTATTCCGGAAATCGCTGACCACATCGATCGCACCGCGCTGTTCGCTGAGTTTGAGCGTTTGACAAAGTCGGTGCTGACGCAGAGCAGCGTGCTGGGCACCTTAAACGAACAGCTGCCAAAGGATGCGGTGATTGTCGCCGCCGCCGGCAGTCTGCCGGGTGACCTGCAGCGCGTATGGCGCACCAAAGATTACAACGCGTATCACGTTGAGTACGGCTACTCGTGCATGGGTTACGAAGTGAATGCCGCGCTGGGCGTGAAGCTGGCACAGCCGCAGCGCGAAGTCTACGCCATGGTGGGTGACGGCTCGTTCATGATGCTGCACTCCGAGCTGGTCACTTCGATTCAGGAAGGGGCGAAAATTAACGTCATCCTGCTGGATAACATGACCAATGGCTGCATCAACAACCTGCAGATGGAACACGGCATGGACAGTTTCAACACCGAGTTCCGCTTCCGTAATCCGCAGGGCGGCAAGCTGGATGGCGGCTTCGTGCCGGTTGATTTCGCGGCGATAGCCGCCGGCTACGGCTGTAAAACCTACCGTGTCACCACGCTGGAGCAGCTGAAGGCGGCGCTGGAAGATGCGCAGCAGCAGACGGTTTCGACCCTGATTGACATCAAAGTGCTGCCAAAAACCATGGTGCACAAATACTTCAGCTGGTGGCACGTCGGCGTGGCGCAGGCTTCCACCTCAGAGCGGACGCAGCAGGTGGCCGACAAGCTCAATCAGCATATTCAACAGGCGCGTAAGTACTAACCCTTTTCAGGCCGGCGCTGCCCGGCCCGTTTTACCCTACTTATCCGACTCTACAGGTGTAATTATGACGCTCAAACTCGGTGTAATCGGTACCGGCGCAATTGGTCAGGAACATATTCGTCGCTGCAACAACGTGCTGCAGGGCGCAAAAGTGGTGGCGGTTTCAGACATCAATGTGGAAGGTGCGCGCGCGGCGCTGCAGCGGCTGAATATCCAGGCCGAAGTGTATCAGGATGGTCATCAGGTAATTAACTCGCCGGAAGTGGATGCCGTGCTGGTGACCTCGTGGGACCCGACGCATGAAGAGTTCACGCTGGCCGCGATTGCCGCCGGGAAACCGGTGTTCTGCGAGAAGCCGCTGGCGCTGAGCGCAGAGGGCTGCCGTCGCATTGTTGACGCCGAGATCGCGCACGGCAAACGTCTGGTGCAGGTGGGCTTTATGCGCCCGTATGATGCCGGCTATCGCGCGCTGAAAAAGGTGATCACCGACGGTGACATCGGCGAGCCGCTGATGCTGCACTGCGCGCACCGTAATCAGAGCGTCGGCGAGAATTACACCACCGACATGGCCATCACCAACACCCTGATTCACGAGCTGGATGTCCTGCGCTGGCTGACCGAGGACGATTACAAAAGCGTGCAGGTGGTGTTCCCGCGCACGACCTCAAAGTCACACGTGAAGCTGAAAGATCCGCAGATCGTACTGTTTGAAACGCAGAAGGGCATCCGCATCGATGTGGAGATCTTTGTGAACTGCGCGTACGGCTATGACATTCAGTGCGAAGTGGTGGGCGAAGAGGGCATCGCCAGACTGCCGGAGCCGTCGGCCATTCAGATGCGCAAAGATGCCCGCCTTGGCAACGCGCTGCTGACCGACTGGAAAGATCGCTTTATCGACGCCTACGACGTTGAGCTGCAGGCGTTTATCAATGATGTGAAAGCGGGCCAGCTGAGCGGGCCTTCCGCCTGGGATGGCTTTGCCGCCTCGGTGGCTGCCGATGCCTGCCTGAAGGCGCAAACTAGCGGTGCGATTGAGCCCGTTGCCATGCCGCCGCGTCCGGCGTTTTACCAGAAATAATCAGGCGCGTGCGCTAAACCTATCCACGGCAGCGGATTACCGCTGCCTCTCTGTGTCAGGGAGCTGAAAATGAACCAAGAGAACGTCAAACTGGCGATTGCGCCGATTGGCTGGACCAACGACGACATGCCGGAACTCGGCAGCGAAAATACTTTCCAGCAAACGGTCAGCGAGATGGCGCTGGCGGGTTTCACCGGCAGCGAAGTGGGCAGCAAGTATCCGCGCGATCCGGCGGTGCTGAAGCCGATGCTGGATATCCGCGGTATGCAGATTTGTAACGCCTGGTTTAGTACCTTTTTTGCCAACGGTGACAAAGCGAAAACCATCGATCAGTTCATCAATCACATGAATTTCCTGCACGCCATGGGCGCGCGCGTGATTGGCTGCTCGGAACAGAGCAAAAGCATTCAGGGCACGTCGCTGCCGGTGCTGGAGCAGAAGCCGGTTTTCACGGACGAAGAGTGGCGCCTGACGGCAGAAGGTTACAACGAACTGGCGGCGATCGCGGCGCAGAAAGGAATGCGCGTGACGCTGCATCATCACATGGGCACCGGCATTCAGACGCCAGCCGAAATCGACCGTTTTATGGCAATGACCCACGATAACGTCGGTCTGCTGTACGACACCGGCCACATTTACTACTCCGAAGGATCACAGCAGGTGATGCTGGATGTGCTGACCCAGCATCTGCCGCGTATTTTCCACGTGCATCTGAAGGATGTGCGTGACAGCGTGGTGGCAGAGGTGCGCGCAAACTCGCTGTCGTTCCTCGACGGGGTGAAAAAAGGCACCTTCACCGTACCAGGCGATGGCGTGATCGATTTCACACCGGTATTCAAAATCCTCGCTGATTACGGCTACAAAGGCTGGATGGTGGTCTTAGCGGAGCAGGATCCGGCCATCGCTAACCCATTCGAATATGCAGTGAAAGCCCGTAAATATATTCGTGACAATGCCGGGCTGTAAGTTAGCGTGTTAATTAGCGCAATGAATTGCGCCGCTACGGTAAATGCGGCAGTGACTTTCGTCATTATCGACCGCACACACTGTAGCGGCGCGATTTATCGCGCTATGTATCAATTGCTCCTCTGCAATTGACTCATTTCGTTGTCTTTATTCACTGTGTAATTTCCTGAATCCAGTGAGAATATCACGCCACCATCCTGCTTCCGCTGAATTTTCATCAGTAAATTTTTATCCAGACAATTAGCAGGGGGGTGCATTTGCTTAAAGC
>NZ_JASEWO010000284.1:0-3379 GCF_030024295.1 Pantoea sp. Pa-EAmG | reverse complement strand
TTTAGTCGCAAACCCGATTGCGGTAAAGTGCCATTTTAAATGAGAGTTATATCTGGCGAAAAAAACAAATAAATCGGATCAAAACCCACCTGTTTATTACGCCTTTTTTAACACTAATGGGTTAAGCGGATTAGATGCGACGCGCCTGCCAGAATACTTTGCGCCAGTAAACATTATCCAGCGAGGAGCGGATCACGCCCTGGCTGGTGGAAGCGTGAATGAAGGTATTGTCGGTGTCATAGATGCCTACGTGCAGGCCATTTTCGCCGCTGCCGGTTTTGAAAAATACCAGGTCGCCGGGCAGCAGATCGCTTTTATCGATGCGCGTGCCGATATCAGTCTGATCAATCGTTGAGCGCGGCAGCTGCAGGTCAAAGCGGTCACGAAAGGTCAGGTAGACAAAGCCAGAGCAATCCACGCCACCACGGCTTAATCCGCCATAGCGATAAGGTGTACCGCGCCAGCGGCTGAGCTGATCGTTAAGTTGCGCAATTACGGTGATGGAGTCAGACAGACGGCCATTGGGCGGCGGCGCATGATGGCTACAGCCCGCCAGCAGCAACACGAGGAGAAACAGGGTCAGCCGCATCAGAATAGTCCTTAAAAACGTCGTCCGGCTGACACTGTAGCGACAAAGCGGCGCGGCGCGCAAGTCAGGGAAGATAAAGCAGCGGCCCCTGTGGCGTCTCCAGCTGCACGAATTCGGCCTGATAAAGCGGTGCCAGTCGCTCGGCGGTCAGCACCTCACGGGCCCTGCCCTGACTGACTACGCGGCCCTGATGCATCAGCCAGACGCGATCGGCATGGCGCAGACTGTGGTTGAGATCGTGTCCGCTGGCGACAATGGCGATGCCGGCCTCGCTGAGCTGCAACAGCAGCTTATCCACCGCGCGCTGCTGTGCGATGTCAAGCGCGGTGAGCGGCTCATCCAGAATCAGTAACGCACCGCGCGGATTAATTGCCGGATGGATCTGCAGCACCACCGCCGCCAGGCGCACCCGCTGCCACTCACCGCCGGAGAGCTGCGCCAGCGGACGCGTCAGCTTATCCTGCAAGCCAAGCTGCTGCAGCAGGTCAGTGAGCGTCGCCTGCGCGTTATCGCCGCCCGGCGGGCTGTGCAGCCGCAGATAGTGCCACACCGGCAGCGCCGCAGGCGCCGGCTGCTGCTGCGGGAGCCAGGCGCGCTGCTGTGCCAGTGCGGCACCCGACCAGCTTTGCAGCGGCTGGCCGGCCAGCGTCAACTGCCCTTCGGCGTCGAGCAGGCCAGCGAGCGCAGTCAGCAGCGTGCTCTTGCCGGCGCCGTTAGGGCCGACCACGTGCACGCGCTCACCGCGGCAGAGCGTCAGGTTCCCCGCGCTCAGCCGTCCAGGCACGCGCAGGTCGTGGCACTGCAGCAGCATTACGCCGCCAGCGCCTGCTCAATGCGCTTCAGAATGATCGGATCGTCCGGCGTCATGTCCGGCGAGAAGCGCGCAATCACCTCACCCTGTTTGTTGATGAGGAACTTTTCGAAATTCCACAGGATATCGCCCGGCGCTTTCGGCGCGCGGCCTTTGCTCTCCATGCGCTCAAGGAAACCGCTGCCTGCCGGGCGTTCGGCTTCCGGCTGCGCGGCGACCAGCTGACGGTACAGCGGATGACGCTGCTCGCCGTTAACCTCCGTTTTGTCGAACAGCGGGAAGGTTACGCCGTATGTGGTGCTGCAGAAGGTTTTGATCTCTTCGTTGCTGCCCGGTTCCTGCTCAAGAAACTGATTACAGGGGAAGCCCAGCACGCTGAAATCTTTGTCCTGCCAGGCCTTCTGCAGCGACTCCAGCTGTTCATACTGCGGCGTCAGGCCGCATTTTGATGCTACGTTAACCACCAGCAGCACCTTGCCCTGATACTGTGCCAGCGTGGTTTTTTCACCGTCCAGCGTAACCAGTTCTGTCTGATAAAGGCTCATCGTCGATTCCCGTTGTTGATTGCACTGTGCCAGCCGCAGCTAGCGCGAAGACTTTACTAATAACATGATAAACAGCGGCGCGCCGAGCGTGGCAGTGACCACCCCAATCGGCAGCTCGGCCGAGGTCAGCACCAGCCGTGCCAGAATGTCCGCCGCCAGCAGTACCGCCGCGCCCGCCAGCGCCGCGGCCGGCAGCAGGGAGCGATGATCGCTCAGGCCGCTGAGTCGCAGCAGATGGGGGATAACCAGTCCGACAAATCCAATCGCACCGGCCATCGCCACGCTGACGCCCACCAGCCAGCCCATCGCCAGCACCAGCAGATTGCGCCACAGCAGCAGTGGCAGGCCGAGCTGCCGCGCCGACACCTCCCCCAGCGCCAGCAGATTAAGCGTCCGGGCGCTGGCCAGCAACGCCAGCGTCACCGGCAGCAGCGCCAGCATCATCCAGCCGTAGCGCCAGTCGATGCCGCTAAATCCACCCATCATCCAGTACATCAACTGGCGCAGATCGAGGCTGGTGCTAAAGTACACCGCCCACGTCATGATGGCGCTACAGATAATGCCGAGCGCCACGCCGGTCAGCAGCAGACGGCTGGCCGACAGCTGACGATGGGCAAAATGCAGCAGAATCAGCGTGATCAGCAGCGCGCCCGCCATCGCTGCCAGCGCCAGGCTCCACAGTGCGCCGTTACCCAGCAGCACCGCCAGCACCAGGCCGATGCCGGCGCCGTTCGATACGCCCAGCAGCCCGGGCTCCGCCAGCGGATTGTTGAACAGCGCCTGCATCACCACGCCGCAGACTGCCAGCGCCGCGCCCACCAGCAGCACCGCCAGAGTGCGCGGCAGGCGCAGCTGCCAGACGAACAGATCGCCGCTGGCAGAAAACCATTGCAGCGGAGAAATCCAGCTGTCGCCCGTGCACAGACTGAGCACCAGTAGCAGCAGCACTGCGGCAGTAAGCGCGCCGAGCCAGCGCCGGCTGCGACGGTCGGCCTGTTGGGCCAGCTGATCCAGCAGAGTCATAAGTAAGATTGGCAGAGAAAACAGAGATTTGATTGTAGAGAGATTACGCTAAAAAGAAAGCCGCGCCTGCAGCGTGCTGCCGGGATTGCGCGCATAAAAAAGGCCGCTGAGCGGCCTTTTTGTCATACTGAAATCAGTCAGCATCCTTGGGTGACGCGTTCTCCACGCGACTTTTCAACTTCTGCCCCGGACGGAATGTCACCACGCGGCGGGCGGTGATTGGAATATCTTCCCCCGTCTTCGGGTTACGGCCCGGACGCTGGTTTTTGTCACGCAGATCAAAATTACCAAATCCGGACAGTTTTACCTGTTCTCCGTTTTCCAACGCGCGGCGAACTTCTTCGAAAAAAAGCTCTACCAACTCTTTGGCATCGCGTTTGCTCAACCCGAGTTTTTCAAACAGGTACTCTG
>NZ_JASEWO010000059.1:0-23482 GCF_030024295.1 Pantoea sp. Pa-EAmG | reverse complement strand
CTTATTCTCTGGTGATCATGCTGGTGGTGTTTGGTCTGATCTTCTACTTCATGATCCTGCGTCCACAGCAGAAGCGCGCCAAAGATCACAAAAAGCTGATGGATTCCATCTCTAAAGGTGATGAAGTGCTGACCAACGGTGGCCTGGTGGGACGCGTAACGAAAGTGGCTGAAACCGGCTACATCGCTATCGCCCTGAACGACACCACTGAAGTAGTGATTAAACGTGATTTCGTGGCCGCCGTTCTGCCGAAAGGTACAATGAAGGCGCTGTAATTTATTCTTCCCGAAGGGAACTGCCGTGTTAAACCGTTATCCTTTGTGGAAGTACATCATGCTGGTCGTCGTGATTCTCGTCGGCCTGCTCTATGCGCTTCCTAACCTTTATGGTGAGGATCCGGCCGTTCAGATCACTGGTGCGCGCGGTGGCGCCGCCAGTGAAAAAACGTTGGATCAGATCCAGAACGTCTTGAAACAAGACAATATTCAGAGCAAATCCCTCGCGCTGGAAAATGGTGCCATTCTGGCCCGTTTTGACAATCAGGACGTGCAACTGCGCGCGCGCGATGCTCTGACTGCATCGTTGGGCGATGACTACGTTGTTGCTCTGAACCTTGCGCCGGCCACGCCGCGCTGGTTGACGATGCTGGCCGCACAGCCGATGAAACTCGGTCTTGATTTGCGTGGCGGCGTACACTTCCTGATGGAAGTGGATATGGATACCGCTCTGGGCAAACTGCAAGAGCAGAATGCCGATGGCCTGCGCAGTGACCTGCGCGACAAAAGCATCCCGTATACCAACGTCAACAAAATCGCTAACTACGGTGTAGAAGTGCGTTTCCGCGACGGTGCAAGCCGTGATGCGGCTATCAGCTATCTGTCACCGCGCCATCGCGATCTGGTGATCTCCAGCGTCGGCAGCGATACGCTGCGTGCGGTGATGACCGATGCGCGTCTCAGCGAAGCACGTGAGTATGCGGTTCAGCAGAACATCAACATCCTGCGTAACCGTGTTAACCAGCTGGGCGTTGCCGAGCCGTTGGTGCAGCGTCAGGGTTCTGACCGCATCGTGGTTGAGCTGCCGGGTATTCAGGACACCGCGCGCGCCAAAGAGATTCTGGGCGCGACCGCAACACTGGAATTCCGTCTGGTAAATACCTCCGTTGATCCAACTGCGGCGGCCAGTGGCCGTGTGCCGGGTGATTCGGAAGTGAAAGAGACGCGTGAAGGCCAGCCAGTGGTGCTGTACAAGCGTGTGATTCTGACCGGTGACCATATTACCGATTCGACGTCCAGCATGGACGAGTACAACCAGCCGCAGGTGAACATTTCACTGGATGGCGCGGGCGGTAACATGATGTCGAACTTCACCAAGGACAACATCGGTAAAGCGATGGCGACCCTGTTTGTGGAGTACAAGGACAGCGGTAAGAAAGACGCCAACGGTCGTGCAATCCTGGTGAAACAGGAGCAGGTGATTAACGTGGCGAACATTCAGTCGCGCCTCGGTAACAGCTTCCGCATCACCGGTATCAACAACCCGAACGAAGCGCGTCAGCTGTCGCTGCTGCTGCGTGCCGGTGCGTTGATCGCGCCAATTCAGATTGTGGAAGAGCGTACCATTGGTCCAACAATGGGCCAGCAGAACATCACTCAGGGTCTCGAAGCCTGCTTGTGGGGTCTGATCGCGTCCATTCTGTTTATGGTGGTGTTCTATAAGAAATTTGGTTTGATTGCGACCAGCGCGCTGCTGTGCAACCTGGTGCTGATTGTCGGCATCATGTCACTGCTGCCGGGTGCGACCCTCACCATGCCGGGGATTGCCGGTATCGTGTTGACGCTGGCGGTTGCTGTCGATGCCAACGTGTTGATTAACGAACGTATTAAAGAAGAACTGCGTAACGGACGCTCGGTACAGCAGGCGATTCATGAAGGCTATAAAGGCGCCTTCTCCAGTATCGTCGACGCCAACGTCACCACGCTGATTAAAGTCATCATTCTTTATGCGGTCGGTACCGGCTCGATCAAAGGGTTTGCGATTACCACGGCTATCGGTATCGCGACTTCCATGTTCACCGCTATCGTCGGCACCCGTGCCATCGTTAACCTGGTGTACGGCGGCAAACGCATCAATAAGCTGTCTATCTGAGGAGTGCGTTGTGGCACAGGAATATAGTATTGAACAGCTGAACCATGGGCGTAAAGTCGTCGACTTTATGCGCTGGGACACGCTGGCCTTTATCATCTCCGGCCTGCTGATTGTGGCGTCCATCGCCATTATCGGTGTGCGCGGCTTTAACTGGGGGCTCGATTTCACCGGCGGGACGGTGATTGAGATCAACCTCGAGAAGCCGGCGGATCTGGATGCGCTGCGTGACGGGCTGGTGAAGGCAGGCTTTGAGGAGCCGCTGGTACAGAACTTTGGCAGCAGCCGTGATGTGATGGTGCGTATGCCACCGACCACCGGCAATGCAGGCCAGGAGCTGGGCAACAAAGTGGTTGCCTCGATCAATCAGACGACGCAGCAGAACGCGACCGTGAAGCGAATTGAGTTCGTGGGCCCGAGCGTGGGCAGCGATCTGGCGCAGGCCGGGGCGATGGCGCTGCTGTCGGCGCTGATTGCGATTCTGATCTACATCGGCTTTCGCTTTGAGTGGCGTCTGGCGCTGGGCACCGTGCTGGCGCTGGCGCACGACGTAATCATCACCTGCGGCATTCTGTCGCTGTTCCACATCGAGATCGATCTGACGATTGTGGCGTCGCTGATGTCGGTGATTGGTTACTCGCTCAACGATAAGATCGTGGTTTCCGACCGTATTCGTGAGAACTTCCGCAAAATCCGTCGCGGTTCTTCTTACGACATCACTAACGTGTCGCTGACCCAGACGCTGAGCCGTACGTTGATCACCTCGATCACCACGCTGGCGATGATCCTGATCCTGTTCATCTTTGGTGGCGCGCTGCTGAAAGGCTTCTCGCTGACCATGCTGATCGGTGTCACCATCGGTACCATTTCGTCGATTTACGTGTCGTCCGCGCTGGCGCTGAAGCTGGGCATGAAGCGTGAACACATGCTGGTGCAGAAAGTGGAGAAAGAGGGCGCCGATCAGCCTTCGATTCTGCCGTAATTGTGCCGGAGAAATGAAACGGGCTGCCTGAGTGCAGCCCGTTTTTTTATGCCTGACGCCAGAATTACTGGCCTGCAACGACCGTGCTGGCGTCCGCCACCGCCTGCACATCATGCACGCGCACGTAGCCGGGCTGACCCGGTGCCAGCCCGCTGAGCCGCAGCGGTACGCTGACCGAACTGCGCGGCATCAGACTGGCGGGCACGGTAATGGTCTGGCTCAGGCTGTCGGCGTTCAGCGGCTTGCCGCTGGCGGGATCCATTTCGCCCCATACCACGCGGGCGCTGAGCGCCGGCACCGGCTTATCATCGGTTGAACGGATATTCAGGTTAGCGCGGCTGCCGCTGGCTTCCCCCTCAACGTGCGACAGCGACAGGCGCAGTTTACCCAGCTGCGTCTGCAGCTCTACCGGCGTATTTGCCTGCGGGAGTAACCATGCGCCCTGCGTCGACTGGCTGTTAAGCTGCCCCTGAATCTCCAGCGCGCTGGCCTGACTGGTCAGTTTGCGCATCTGCTGGTTGAGCTGGCTCACTTCCTGATGCAGCGCTTTGACCTGAGGTGAAGCGGGGGGGGAGCTGCAACCACTGAGCACCAGCGCAGCAAGCGCTGCCGGCACCCAAATCATCCTGAACGTCATGCAATGTCCTTCCGGTTATTTAGGGATACGTAAAACCTGGCCGGGATAGATCTTATCAGGATGCGTCAGCATTGGCTTGTTCGCCTCAAAGATCTTGTTGTATTCGTTCGGCGTGCCGTACACCTGCTTCGAGATAGCGCTCAGGGTATCGCCTTTTTTCACCGTGTAGAATTCGGCCTGCGTGGCGCTGTCACTGGTGGTGACGTTATCTTCCACTTTGGTGATGCCGGCCACGTTACCCGCCGCCACCAGAATCTTCTCTTTCAACTCCTGCGAGATACCGTCACCGCTGACCTTCACGGTATCGCCCTGGACATCGACTTTCACTTTATCGCTGTCGGGCAGGCCGAGTTGATTAATGTGCTCCTGCAGCTTTTTGCTCTGGTCATCGCCGCCTGACACCGCATCCCACAGTTTTTCACCCGCTTCTTTGACGAAATTGAATAAACCCATACATCCTCCTGTCATTAAGCCGGATTGGCTCTCTAAGCTTAGTAACTTTTCACGGTTTGCTGTAACCGTCAGGCGTCGCTGTGAGCCAGGTGGCGATTCTGCGCCCTGTATTTTGTTGCAACCGGGAACGCGCTACACTATCTGCCCCCAATTCTCGCGACAGGAAACGTCATGCATTGCCCATTCTGCTCCGCTGTGGACACCAAAGTGATTGATTCACGTCTGGTTAGTGAGGGCTCCTCAGTGCGCCGCCGCCGCCAGTGCCTGGTATGCCATGAGCGTTTTACCACCTTTGAAGTGGCCGAGCTGGTAATGCCACGCGTGGTGAAAAGCAACGACGTGCGCGAACCCTTTAACGAAGATAAGCTGGCCAGCGGCATGATGAAGGCGCTGGAGAAGCGCCCGGTGAGCGCGGATGCCGTCGACAACGCGGTCAATCACATCAAAACCCAGCTGCGCGCCACCGGCGAACGTGAAATTCCCAGCAAGCTGATTGGTAACCTGGTGATGGAAGAGCTGAAGAAGCTGGATAAAGTTGCTTATATTCGCTTCGCATCGGTGTACCGCAGTTTTGAAGATATTCGTGATTTTGGCGAAGAGATCGCCCGCTTACAGGATTAATCCATGACCGATGCGCACTACATGGCGCGCGCGCTGGAACTGGCGCGGCGCGGACAATACACCACCACCCCGAATCCTAACGTCGGATGCGTTATCGTGCGCGATGGTGAGATCGTGGGCGAAGGCTGGCATCAGCGCGCCGGTGAACCGCACGCGGAAGTGCACGCGCTGCGCATGGCGGGTGACCACGCACGCGGTGCGACCGCGTATGTCACGCTGGAACCCTGCAGCCATCACGGCCGGACGCCGCCGTGCTGCGATGCGCTGATTGCCGCCGGCGTCAGCCGGGTGGTCGCGGCGATGCAGGATCCTAATCCGCAGGTGGCCGGGCGCGGCTTGTATCGTTTACAGCAGGCCGGCATCGACGTGAGTCACGGCCTCATGATGAATGAAGCGGAAGCGCTCAATCGCGGTTTTCTCAAACGCATGCGTACCGGTTTTCCGTGGATTCAGCTCAAACTGGGCGCCTCGCTGGATGGTCGTACCGCCATGGCCAGTGGCGAAAGCCAGTGGATCACTTCCGCAGCGGCAAGGCGCGATGTGCAACGTTTACGTGCCCGCAGTTCAGCTATTCTTACCACCAGCGCCACCGTGCTGGCGGACAATCCGTCGCTGACGGTGCGCTGGGATGAACTGAGCGAGACCGTGCGCCAGCAGCTGAATGAGAGCCAGCTGCGTCAGCCGGTGCGGGTGGTGATCGACAGCCAGCAGCGCGTGACGCCACAGCATCGTTTGATCGCCCAGCCCGGCGAAACCTGGCTGATGCGCACGGAGGCTGATGCACAAAGCTGGCCGCCGGGCGTGAGTCAGATTGAGGTGCCGCCGCGCGGTGAGCAGCTCGATCTGGTGGCGATGATGATGCTGCTCGGTCAGCGTCAGATCAACAGCGTGTGGGTTGAGGCCGGTGCCGGTCTGGCCGGTGCGCTGCTGCAGGCCGGCCTGGTGGATGAACTGATCGTTTATCTGGCGCCGAAACTGCTGGGTAATGCCGCGCGCGGCCTGTGTGCGCTGCCGGGACTGGAAACGCTGGCCGATGCGCCAGCGCTGAATTTTAGCGACGTGCGTCAGGTTGGCGACGATTTACGGCTGACCCTGACACCACGCTGAGCATGCACGGAAAAGCCTGAGCGCGTTGCCGAAGAGTATGATAGAATCCGCCCCCTTCTGCGGGGCCACAAATCAAACACCCAAAGGATATGTATGAAAGTTATCGAAGCTCCTGTTGCCACGCCTGATGCTCACATTGCCATCGTTATTGCGCGTTTTAACAACTTCATTAATGACAGCCTGCTGGATGGCGCCGTTGATGCGCTGAAGCGTATCGGCCAGGTTAAAGCAGAAAACATCACTGTGGTTTGGGTTCCTGGTGCATACGAACTGCCACTGGCAGCGCGCGCACTGGCGAAAGCCGGCAAGCACGACGCAATCGTGGCGCTGGGAACCGTGATCCGTGGCGGCACCGCCCACTTCGAATATGTGGCAGGTGAAGCCAGCTCTGGCATTGCCAACGTGGCGATGACCAGCGAAATTCCGGTGACTTTCGGCGTGTTAACCACCGAAAACATCGAGCAGGCGATTGAACGCGCCGGCACCAAAGCGGGTAACAAAGGCGCCGAAGCGGCCCTGACCGCACTCGAAATGATTAACGTATTGAAAGCCATCAAAGCCTGATTTTTGTAAGGGGAATTTTGTGAAACCTGCTGCTCGTCGTCGCGCCCGTGAGTGCGCTGTCCAGGCGCTTTACTCCTGGCAGCTGTCGAACAACGACATTGCCGATGTGGAATACCAGTTTCTGGCGGAACAAGACGTCAAAGACGTCGATATTAGCTATTTCCGCGAACTGCTGGCCGGTGTGGCGACCAACAGCGCGTTCCTGGACGGCCTGATGAAGCCTTACCTGTCGCGCCAGCTGGAAGAGCTGGGCCAGGTAGAAAAAGCCATCCTGCGCATTTCGCTCTATGAACTGAGCAAGCGTGACGATGTGCCGTACAAAGTGGCGATCAACGAAGGTATCGAACTGGCTAAAGTGTTTGGTGCTGAAGACAGCCATAAATTTGTTAACGGCGTGCTGGATAAAGCCGCTCCGCAAATTCGACCGAACAAAAAATAAGTGCAAAAGGCCGGCTCACCGGCCTTTTTTCATTGAGACCTGACTTATGTCCTGTGGTGAATTCGAACTGATCGCACGTTATTTTAACCGCGTCACCAGCTCCCGCCGCGATGTGGAGAAGGGAATTGGTGACGACTGCGCGTTACTTAACGTGCCGGAAAAACAGACGCTGGCCATCAGCACCGATACGCTGGTGGCGGGCGTGCATTTCTTACGTGATATCCATCCGGCCGATCTCGGCTACAAAGCGCTGGCGGTTAACCTGAGCGACCTGGCGGCGATGGGCGCCGATCCGGCATGGTTAACGCTGGCGTTGACGTTGCCTGAGGTAGATGAACCCTGGCTGGCCGCGTTCAGCGACAGCCTGTTTGAGCTGCTGGATTATTACGATATGCAGCTGATCGGCGGCGATACCACGCGCGGGCCGCTCAGCCTGACGCTGGGCATTCATGGCCTGGTGCCGGCCGGCCGTGCGCTGAAGCGCGCCGGGGCTAAACCGGGTGACTGGATTTTTGTCACCGGCACGCTGGGCGACAGCGCTGCTGGCCTGTCGCTGCTGCAGCACCATCATCGCCTGAACGATCCGGCGGTGCATGAAGTGCTGATCAAGCGCCATCTGCGCCCGATGCCACGCGTGCTGCAGGGCCAGGCGCTGCGCAATCTGGCGACATCAGCCATCGATCTGTCCGATGGCCTGATCTCCGATCTCGGCCATATTCTCACCGCCAGCCGCGTCGGTGCCCGCATCAATCTGGATGCGCTGCCGCTGTCGGCTGCGTTGCGCGATCACTTCGAGCCGGAACAGGTGCTGCGCTGGGCGCTGAGCGGGGGTGAAGATTATGAGCTGTGCTTTACCGTGCCGGAAGTCAATCGTGGTGCACTGGATGTGGCGCTGGGCCATCTTGGCGTGGCGTATACCTGCATCGGCCAGATCGCGCCGGAAGCAGAAGGGCTGACGCTGCTGGAGAACGGCAAGCCGCGCAGTTTCCATCACAAGGGATTTGATCACTTTGACGCTAAATAAAGATGTGGCCAAAGGCCGTCTGCGCATGGCCAATCCGTGGCACCTGCTGGCGACCGGTTTTGGCAGCGGCCTGAGCCCGATTATGCCCGGCACCGCCGGTTCAATTGCCGCCATTCCCTTCTGGTGGCTGATGACGCTGCTGCCGCTGCAGCTGTATTCGCTGCTGGTGCTGATTGGCATCAGCGTGGGTGTCTACCTGTGTCACCGCACCGCGCGTGATATGGGCGTGCACGACCATGGCAGCATCGTGTGGGATGAGTTCATCGGCATGTGGATTACGCTGATGGCGATACCGGCGATGAGCTGGCAATGGGTGCTGGCCGGCTTTGTGATTTTCCGTATTTTTGACATGTGGAAGCCGTGGCCGATTCGCTGGTTCGACCGTAACGTGCACGGCGGCATGGGCATTATGGTCGATGACATTATCGCCGGGGTCATTTCAGCGGCGATTTTGTATGGGCTGGGGCTGGTGCTTTAATGCGCCAGGTGCGCATGAATGCGCACCCTACAGAAAGCGTTGCCATGAATGCGTTGCCGCAGGCAGATCGCCAGGAATGCGTAGACCACAGGCAGGTCGCCATGTATGCGCTGCCTGTGACATCAGGTCGCCCTGAAGGCGACCTGACTGGACCGTTACTCGAATCCCACCACCGGATGCGGTTGGTAGACGCTCTCCAGCTCGGCGATATCGGTTGAACTCAGCTCCACGTCGACGGCTTTCACCAGCTCGGCAAACTGCTGCTCGCGCGAGGCACCAATAATCGGCGCGGTAACCACCGGCTTATGCAGCAGCCACGCCAGCGCCACCTGCGCGCGCGTCACGCCTTTGTCCGCAGCCACCGTTGCCAGCCGTTGCGCAATGGCCGCGTCATTCTCTTCGGTGCCGGTATAGAGTTTTTCCATCACGTTATCCGACACTGAACGCGCAGTGGTTTCTCCCCACGGACGCGTCAGCTTACCGCGCGCCAGCGGGCTCCACGGCAGCACCGCGATGCCTTCGCGCTGGCACAGCGGATGCATCTCCTTCTCTTCTTCGCGCTGAATCAGATTGTACTGATCCTGCATACTGACAAAACGCGCCCAGCCATGCTGCTGCTGTAACTGCAGCGCCTGCGCAAACTGTGTGGCATGCATCGAGGAAGCCCCGATGTAACGCGCTTTGCCTGACCGCACTACCTGATCGAGCGCTTCCAGCGTCTCTTCAATCGGCGTGGCGTAATCCCAGCGATGAATCTGCAGCAGATCGACATACTCCATGCCAAGCCGCGTCAGGCTGTCATCAATCGACTGCAGAATATTGGTGCGCGACAGCCCCTGCGACAGGTTGCTCAGCGGAAAGTAGACTTTGGTCGCCACCACCACCCGATCGCGCTGCGCATAATCTTTGAGCGCGCGGCCGAGGATCTCCTCACTGCTGCCGTCGGAGTAGCTGTTAGCGGTGTCGAAGAAGTTAATGCCCGCGTCCAGCGCCTGCTTAATCAGCGGTCGGCTGCTCTCTTCCGGCAGCGTCCAGGCGTGGTTACCGCGCAGCGGATCGCCATAGGTCATACAGCCTAAACAGAGACGTGAAACCTGCAGATCGGTCTGGCCTAAACGAACGGTTTTCATGAAGGGCTCCTGCTCTTATGCGTGGGGTTTTACCCTCAAGCATAGCAGCAGGAGCGGGGAAGGGCGGTTACTGCGCCAGCCAGGCGGCGATTTGCTGCTGGATGCCTGCGGCGTCCAGCTGATAATCCTGACGCACTTCTTCCTGCGTCCCCTGCGGAATGAACTCATCCGGCAGGCCGAGGTTAAGCACCGGCACGCGCAGGCGTTTCGCCATCACGTATTCATTGACGCCGCTGCCGGCACCGCCTTTGATCGCGCCTTCTTCCAGCGTAATCAGCGCGTCGTGGCTGGCCGCCAGTTCGCTAATCAGGGCTTCATCCAGCGGCTTAACAAAGCGCATGTCGACCAGCGTGGCGTTGAGCGCGTCGGCGGCGGCCTGCGCTTCCGGCAGCAGAGTACCAAAGTTGAGGATGGCCAGCTGCTCGCCGCGACGCCGGATGACCCCTTTGCCAAGCGGCAGGCTGGCCAGCGGTTCCAGCGTGGCGCCGGTGCCGGTGCCGCGCGGATAGCGCACCGCGCTCGGGCCATCCTGATAGTGGTAGCCGGTGTAAAGCATCTGCCGGCACTCGTTTTCATCGCTTGGCGTCATGATCACCATGCCCGGCACGCAGCGCAGATAGGCGATATCAAACGCCCCCTGGTGCGTCTGGCCGTCGGCACCCACGATACCGCCGCGATCGATAGCAAACAGTACCGGCAATTGCTGAATTGCCACGTCGTGAATCACCTGATCGTAGGCGCGCTGCAGGAAGGTAGAGTAAATCGCCACCACCGGTTTGTAACCGCCGATGGCCATGCCTGCGGCGAACGTCACCGCATGCTGCTCGGCGATCGCCACGTCAAAATACTGCTGCGGATAATCACGCGAGTAGCTCACCATGCCGGAGCCTTCGCGCATGGCCGGCGTCACGGCCATCAGCCGCGCATCGTCGGCGGCCATCTCGCTCAGCCAGTTACCAAAGATTTTCGAGTAGCTCGGCAGGCCCGGCGCGCTTTTCGGCAGCGAGCCGCTGGCCGGATCGAATTTTGGCACCGCGTGCCAGGTAATCGGATCTTCTTCCGCCGGCGCGTAGCCCTTGCCCTTTTTGGTCATGATGTGCAGGAACTGCGGCCCTTTCAGATCGCGCATATTCTTCAGCGTACTGACCAGCGTCAGCACATCGTGACCGTCGACCGGACCGATATAGTTAAAGCCCAGCTCCTCAAACAGCGTGCCCGGCACCACCATGCCTTTCAGGTGCTCTTCGGTGCGCTTCACCAGCTCTTTGATCGGCGGCAGCCCGCCCAGCACGCGCTTGCCGCCTTCGCGCAGGCGTGAATAGGTTTTCCCCGAGAGAATCTGCGCCAGGCGATTGTTCAACGCGCCCACGTTCTCAGAGATCGACATCTCGTTGTCGTTGAGGATCACCAGCATGTCCGGCTTGATATCACCGGCGTGGTTCATGGCTTCAAACGCCATGCCCGCGGTAATCGCGCCGTCGCCAATAATACAGGCGGTGCGGCGACCTTTGCCTTCGCGTTCGGCGGCCACGGCCATGCCGAGACCGGCGCTGATGGACGTCGACGAGTGGCCCACGCTCAGCACGTCATATTCGCTTTCGCCGCGCCACGGGAACGGGTGCAGGCCATTTTTCTGACGGATAGTGCCGATACGGTCGCGGCGGCCGGTCAGAATCTTGTGCGGATAGGCCTGATGGCCGACGTCCCACACCAGATGATCAAACGGGGTGTTATACACATAATGCAACGCGACGGTCAGCTCGACGACGCCCAGACCCGAAGCAAAGTGGCCGGACGAGCGGCTCACGCTGTCCAGCAGATACTGACGCAGCTCGTCGCACAGGTCCGGAAGTTTTTCTTTAGGCAGTAAACGTAATTCCTGAACCGTGCCTGCTAACGCCAGTGTCGGGTATTTTGCAATATCAAAACTCATCAGAGACTCATTATATAAGTTATTTATCGCGTTCAATTATAAAGCTGGCCAGCGCCTGCAGAGCGGACGTGTCATACGACTGTGCCGCCAGCACCTCCAGCGCGCCCAGTGCTTCGCGATAGAGATCCTGCGCTTTGGCCCGCGCGTTATCCAGTCCCAGCAGCGCCGGGTAAGTACTTTTCCCCAGCGCCTGATCGGCTCCCTGGGTTTTGCCCAGAACGGCGGTATCGCCGACCACATCAAGGATGTCATCCTGCACCTGAAACGCCAGTCCGATGGCGTTGGCGTAGATATCCAGCTGCGGCAGCGCATCGCGGCCCGCGGCACCCGCAGTGAGGGCGCCGAGACGCACGGCGGCGCGGATCAGCGCGCCGGTTTTATGGCGATGGATCTGCTCCAGCTGGTTCAGGTCCACGGATTGGCCTTCGGCGGCTAAATCCAGCGCCTGGCCACCGCACATGCCGGCCACGCCGCTGGCCTGCGCCAGTTCGGAAATCATGGCAATGCGATCCTGCGGGCTTACGCCGGGCATCGGCTGGTCCGCAAGAATGGTAAACGCCAGGGTTTGCAGGGCATCGCCGGCCAGAATCGCCGTGTCTTCGCCATATTTGATATGGCAGGTTGGCTGCCCGCGACGTAACGCATCGTCGTCCATCGCCGGCAGGTCATCATGAATCAATGAGTAAGCGTGAATGCACTCCACCGCTGCGGCGGGGGCATCCAGGCTGGCCGCCTCGGCGCGCAGCATCTCGCCAGTGGCATACACCAGAAACGGGCGCAGGCGCTTACCGCCTAATAGTGCCCCATATTGCATGGCGTTCACCAGAGGAGAACTCTGAAAAGGAAGTGGATCTATTAAGCGCGTCAACGCCTGGTTCACGCGCTCATGGTAGGCGCGCTGCAGTTGCACGAAATCCATTACTCATTTTCCGGCGTGAAAGGGGTGAGCGGGGCGTCTTTGTCGTCGCTCAGCAGAATCTGCACGCGCTGTTCCGCCGCCTGCAGGGTTTGCTGGCCGCTGCGTGCCAGCTGTACGCCGCGCTCGAATTCATTCAGCGCCTCTTCCAGCGGCAGTTCGCCACTCTCCAGACGGCTGACAATCTGTTCCAGCTGCTGCAGTGCGTTTTCAAAACTCACGGGCGCTTCGGCTTTTTTCGGCATAATCAGTGTCGACTCACAGGTTGGGACATTATGTTGCAATCGGTCATGGTAGCCGACGGGCATTGATTAGCAAAATAATCAATGCGGCGAAGGTTGCTTACAGCAGTCACCTAACAAAGGTGATATACTTGCGCGCCTCGGATGCGGTGGCTGATGCCAACCCGCAATTATATGATTTTACCAGCTAAGTGTTGATGATTTTAGCACTTATTTGCCCAACGAAGCTGTGTCGCCATGAAGTTTATCATCAAGCTCTTCCCTGAAATCACCATCAAAAGTCAGTCGGTGCGCCTGCGCTTTATCAAAATTCTGACCGGTAACATCCGTAATACCCTGCGCACCCTCGACGAAGAGATCGCCGTGGTGCGCCACTGGGATCACATCGAAGTGCGCGCGAAGAAGGAAGCGCTGCGTGCCACCGTCACGGAAGAGCTGACGCGCATTCCCGGTATCCACCATGTGCTGGCGGTCGAAGACCGCGCCTATACCGACATGCACGATATCTTCGAGCAGACGCTGGCGCTCAACCGCGAGCGGCTGGAAGGCAAGAGCTTCTGCGTGCGCGTGAAGCGTCGCGGCAAGCACAGCTTTAGCTCGCAGGATGTGGAGCGCTACGTCGGCGGCGGTCTCAATCAGCACATTGAAAGCGCGCGCGTGCAGCTGAATCACCCGGATGTGACGGTGAATCTGGAGATTGAAGACGATCGCCTGCTGCTGATTACCGGCCGCTATGAAGGCCTGGGCGGCTTCCCGATCGGCACCCAGGAAGATGTGCTGTCGCTGATTTCCGGCGGCTTTGACTCCGGCGTCTCCAGCTATATGCTGATGCGCCGCGGCTGTCGCGTGCACTACTGCTTCTTTAACCTCGGCGGCGCGGCGCATGAAATCGGCGTGCGTCAGGTGGCGCACTATCTGTGGCAGCGTTTTGGCCGTTCACATCGCGTGCGTTTTGTCGCCATCAATTTTGAGCCGGTGGTGGGCGAGATTCTGGAAAAAGTTGATGACGGCCAGATGGGCGTGGTGCTGAAGCGCATGATGGTGCGTGCGGCGTCGATGGTGGCTGAGCGTTACGGCGTGCAGGCGCTGGTGACCGGTGAGGCGCTGGGCCAGGTCTCCAGCCAGACGCTGACTAACCTGCGTTTGATTGATAACGCATCCGACACGCTGATTCTGCGCCCGCTGATCTCGCACGATAAAGAGCACATCATCAATATTGCGCGTCAGATCGGCACCGAAGACTTTGCCCGCACCATGCCGGAGTACTGCGGCGTGATTTCGAAAAGCCCCACGGTGAAAGCGGTGAAGGCGAAGATCGAAGCCGAAGAGCAGAACTTCGATTTCGACATTCTGCAGCGCGTGGTGCAGGAAGCCAGCAACGTCGATATCCGTGAAATTGCGGAGCAGACGGAAGAAGAAGTGGTGGAAGTGGAAACCGTGGCGTCATTCAGCGGCAACGATGTGGTGCTGGATATCCGTTCAATTGATGAACAGGACGACAAGCCGCTGGCGCTGACCGGCGTGGAAGTGAAATCGCTGCCGTTCTATAAGCTGAGCACTCAGTTCGGCGATCTCGATCAGAGCAGAACCTGGTTGCTGTACTGCGATCGCGGTGTGATGAGCCGGTTGCAGGCCTTGTATCTGCATGAGCAGGGCTTTAAGAACGTGAAGGTGTACCGTCCGTAACCGCGGCGGGAGTTAAGCCTGGCGCGCCTGATTTCGGGTGCACGGGCAAAACCCGGTGCGCAGGAATGCGCACCCTGTAATCACCGCGACGAATAAAAAATGTGCGCTGATGCCGTGGGGTCGCCATTGATGGCGACCTTTTTTACGCGCGCTCTTCAAATTCCTGATAATTATAAATCCCTGCCGCCAGCACCAGCTGTGATGCGACTTCACGCGCTTGCTCTTTATCCACCAGCAGATCAATCAGCTTCAGGGCAAAATCGATCGCCGTGCCCGGCCCCTGGCTGGTCAGCAGATTAACGCGCGGATCCCACACCACGCGGCGCTCCATCCATTTTTCTTCCGGAATGGTGTGCTTCAGGCCGGGAAAACCGGTCATGTTGCCCACCGGAAACAGGTCATGCGGCACCAGCACCGTGCCCGGCGCGGCACAGATCGCCGCGACAATTTTTCCTGACAGATGACACTGGCGTACCGTCTCCACCAGCAGCGGGCTGTCGCGGAAGGTTTCAGCGCCTTTGAGGCCGCCCGGCAGGACGATGGCGGCAAAATCGTTATCCGCCACTTCCACCAGCGGTGCGTCAGCCAGCAGGCGCACACCGCGGGAGCAGACAATCTCGCGCGTGCCGTCGCTCTCCACGCTGGCGGTGGTCACCTTCAGGCCGGCGCGGACCAGCAGGTCGATAGTGGTGACCGCTTCGGTCTCTTCACTGCCATGGGCCAGGCAAACCAGCACTGATGCGTTCGCGCTCATATTGGGACTCCTTGCGTTTAATCAGGTCGTACAGGCGGGTATTTTCCGGCAGCGCAATCCCCTGCGCACGGGCGCGGCGCAGCAGGTAGCCGGTAATGTAATCAATTTCAGTCTGACGCTGCGCACGCACATCCTGCAGCATTGAGGAGACGTTGGCGGCGGTGCTGTCGATGACGTCGTAAATAATGTCGCGCAGATTATCCAGCGCGATGTGCTGGCCCTCGCGCTCCATCACCCAGGCCAGCTCCTCGCACAGCCGGTTAATCTGTTCCGGCCAGGCGCGCAGCGCACCGTTCTGGCAGTCGTGCTCAACCGTCAGTGTGTTGATCACGCAGTTAACTGCCAGCTTGCGCCAGCTGGCAGACGCGATGTTATCGTGCCACGCCACGTCCGGCAGTGCCTGATGCAGAATATCGGCGATATCGCTCAGCGCCGCGCTTTCGCGGCTGGCAGGCCCGATGTGGGTGATGCCCTGCGCGACATGCTTAATCACCGTGCCGTCGCGCATCGCCGCGTGCGTGGTGATGCCGCGCAGCAGCGGCTGCTGCACTTCTTTGAGCTCTTCGATGGTACCCATGCCGTTGTGCAGTAGCAGGATCGGCGCGTGGCGCGGTAGCTCGCTTTGCAGGTTTTTCACCGCAGGGGAAACCTGTGGCGCTTTCAGGGTCACCAGTAGCAGCTGGCTTTCAGCCAGAAACAGCGGATCGTTAGCGATGAAGGTGTGATTGCTGACGTGGCCCTGCGGATCGACCACGTTGACCGAACAGTACGGCTGCGGTACGCGCAGCCAGCCCTGAACGTCATGTCCCTGGCGTGCAAGGGCCGCGAGCCAGATTTGCCCCAGGGCGCCGCAACCCAACACGGTAATTTTCATTATGCCTCCCGCTGGCGGGTGGGTGAATGGGTGTCACACCCTTAATTATAGCTTTCCGCGTCGCGTGTTTTATTAGCGCGACAAGACGCGTATTATGCATGTCACTTTAGTATCAGGAGAAGAAAAGATGCCATCTTTCGATATCGTTTCCGAAGTCGAACTGCCGGAAGTGCGTAATGCGGTGGAGAATGCCAACCGTGAGATCTCAACCCGTTTCGATTTCCGCAACGTGAACGCCAGCTTTGAGCTCAACGAAAAGAATGAGACCATCAAAGTCACCAGCGAATCGGATTTTCAGGTGAAGCAGCTGGTGGATATTCTGCGTGAAAAGTTGCTGAAGCGCGGCATTGAAGGCGCGGCGATTGAAGTACCGGAAGAGATTGTGCACAGCGGTAAAAGCTGGAGCGTTGAAGCGAAGCTGAAAAAAGGCATCGAAAGCGATGTCGCGAAGAAAATCGTTAAGCTGATCAAAGACAGCAAACTGAAAGTGCAGACGCAGATTCAGGGTGAAGAGCTGCGCGTCACCGGTAAATCCCGCGACGATCTGCAGGGTGCGATGGCGCTGGTGCGCGGTGGCAACCTGGGTCAGCCGTTCCAGTTCAAAAACTTCCGCGATTAATCCCCTCTGTCGCGCGCCGCACGACGATACAGCGTGCTGCGCGCGACCCCCAGCGCCTGCGCCGCTTTACTGATATTGCCGTCATAGCGCTGCAGCGTTTCACTGATCAGCTGTTCATCGTGGCGTTCGCGCAGCGGCGGTGCCGGCGGGCGGCGATACTCTGCCGGCAAGTGACTTTCCGTCAGCGTTTCGCCCTCATCGGCGAGCGCCAGCAGCACGCGCAGCAGACTGCGTAGCTGGCGCACATTGCCTGGCCATGGCTGCTGCGCCAGCGCCGTCAGCAGCGCCGGAGACAGCTGTACGCCACGCTGCGCGGCTCCCAGTTCCTGCCATAAATCGCGGATAAACCCGGCGACGTTCGGCCAGGCGCGCAGTGGCGGAAGGGTCAGCGCAAACTCCTGCAGACGATAGAGCAAATCCTCACGAAATTCGCCGGCGGCCACGCGCTGGGCCAGATCGCGATGCGTGGCGCAAATTATGGCAAAATTCACCGGCCAGCTGCGACTGGAGCCGAGTGGCGCCACCTCTTTTTCCTGCAGCACGCGCAGCAAACGGGTCTGCAGCGTCAGCGGCATGTCACCGATTTCATCCAGAAACAGCACGCCGCCATCCGCTTCGCGAATTTTGCCGATGTAGCCATTTTTACTGGCGCCAGTAAATGCGCCGGGCTGGTAGCCAAACAGTTCGGATTCAATCAGCGCTTCGGGGATGGCGGCACAGTTGATGGCGACAAACTTGCCCGTGCGCCAGCGGCTTTGCTGGTGCAGAGCACGGCTGACATACTCCTTGCCGCTGCCGGTTTCACCATAAATGCACAGCGAAACGCCGGCATCCAGCAACCGCAGCATTTTTGCGCCGTCAGCTCCCAGCACGCGCGGCAAGTCATGCGTACGACTGTCCGGCACGCTGACGTGGCTGCGCTGCGGCGCGCGCAGGCGGAACCAGTAGCGCTGCGCGCCAATGTCGACCGCGGCGGGAACGCTGTTGGCCTGCTGCTGCAGTTGCGGAAACAGCTGCTGAAACGTCAGGCTGGCAAAGCGGTCGGCGCTGAGAGCCAGTTCGCGCATCGCCAGCCGGTTGGCTGCGGTCAGCACATTGTCAGAGAATACCAGCAGCAATTCATCACTGGTGTCGATGCCCTGCGGCTGCGGATGCAGACTGAGCAGCCACTGCTGCGGATGCAGGCTCTGCTTCACCCACAGGTACTCGATCTGCTTTGCCGCTGCTTTCACCCGGTTCAGGGTATGCGGATGCGGAAAGTGTGCCGGACCCGAGATATCCAGCACGCCGGCTATCTGACCGTTGGGCATCTGCAACGGCATCGCGGCGCAGTACAGACCCTGATTGCGCGTCAGGAAATGCTGCTGGCCATCAATTTCACAGCCGTCATCAATCGCCAGCGCGGTGCCAATCGCATTGGTGCCGCGTCCGCATTCACTCCACAAATTACCGGGTGCCAGGGCAAAGCGCTGGGCTTTCTCCAGCGCCTGCATATCGCCAAAGGTGTTCAGCACCAGCCCGCTGGCATCGGACAGGATCACCACCGACTGCGTCTCCGCCATCTGCTGCGCCAGCTGGCGGATGACCGGCTGCGCAAACTGCTGCAGCCCGGCGTTGCTGGCCAGCACATCGGCCAGCTCGCCCTGACGCACGCGCGGGAAATCGTCGGCGCTGCGCTCTAATCCATACAGCTGGCTGCGGAACCAGGAGTCGCTTAACAGCGGGTTGGCGTGCACGGCAGACGCGGCTGAATTTCCCTGCATGAGTGACCTCAGAACGGCGTGTAAGTGTTGCAATATTGTAGCGTTCGGGTTTCTGCACTGTTGCGATACGCAACACAGATACCGCGTTTGTCCTGGAGGACTGACAGGTTTGCTGGCGGGGCATGAATTTATTTGATTGATAAATAATGCATTTATCGCTTTTGCGCCTGATGAGAAAAAACTGGCACGCGCGCTGCAATACCGACACAGGCAGTTGCGCTGCCTGTTCAGACCCTCTGACCTGATAATAAGGAGTTTGCGATGCGTTATGCACATCCCGGCACGCCCGGCGCGCTGGTCTCTTTCCAGGCGACCTACGGCAACTATATCGCCGGCAACTTCACCGAGCCGCTGAGCGGCCAGTACTTTATGAACACCTCGCCGGTAGACGGCAGCGATATCGCTCAGTTCCCGCGCTCCGACGCGCGCGACATCGATCTGGCGCTGGATGCCGCGCATCAGGCCGCCGATGCGTGGGGCAAAACCAGCGTACAGCAGCGCGCCAACCTGCTGCTGCAGGTGGCCGATCGTATGGAAGCCAGTCTTGAGAAGCTGGCGGTAGCGGAGAGCTGGGATAACGGTAAACCGATTCGCGAGACGCTCAATGCCGATCTGCCGCTGGCGGTCGACCATTTTCGCTACTTTGCCGGCTGCCTGCGCGCGCAGGAGGGCAGCACCGCTGAGATCGACGAAACCACGGTGGCCTATCACTTCCATGAGCCGCTGGGCGTAGTCGGACAGATCATCCCGTGGAATTTCCCGCTGCTCATGGCGGCGTGGAAGCTGGCACCGGCGCTGGCCGCCGGTAACTGCGTGGTGCTGAAACCGGCTGAGCAGACGCCGCTTGGTATTACGCTGCTGATGGAGCTGATTGGTGATCTGTTTCCACCGGGCGTGCTGAATGTGGTGCAGGGCTTTGGCCGCGAAGCCGGCGAAGCGCTGGCCACCAGCAAGCGCATCGCTAAAATTGCCTTTACCGGATCCACGCCGGTCGGGCGGCATATCATGGCCTGTGCGGCGGAGAACATCATTCCCTGCACCGTCGAGCTGGGCGGCAAATCACCCAACATCTACTTCGCGGATGTGATGTCGGGCGAAGAGGCGTTCATCGAGAAAGCGGTCGAGGGGCTGGTGCTGGGCTTCTTTAATCAGGGCGAAGTCTGCACCTGTCCATCGCGCGCGTTGATTCATGAATCGATCTACCAGCCCTTTATGGAGCGGGTGCTGGCGAAGGTTGCCACCATTCGCCGTGGCGATCCGCTCGATACCGACACCATGATCGGGGCTCAGGCTTCCCGCCAGCAATTCGACAAAATCCTGTCCTATATCAACATCGCCCGTGAAGAAGGCGGTCAGATTCTGACAGGGGGCGAGCGTGCGCATATCGCCGCGGAGCTGGATAACGGATTCTACATCCAGCCCACCCTGATCAAGGGCAGCAACCAGATGCGCTGTTTCCAGGAGGAGATTTTTGGGCCAGTGATTGGCGTCACCACGTTCCACGATGAGGCAGAGGCGCTCGCGATCGCCAATGAAACCCAGTTTGGCCTGGGCGCGGGCGTGTGGACGCGCGATACCAATCTGGCGTATCGCATGGGCCGCGGCATTAAAGCCGGTCGCGTCTGGACCAACTGCTATCACATCTATCCCGCCCATGCGGCATTCGGTGGCTACAAGCAGTCGGGCGTCGGGCGTGAAACCCACAAAATGGCGCTCAGCGCCTATCAGCAAACTAAAAATCTGCTGGTCAGCTATGGCACAGCGCCACTGGGGCTGTTCTGAGTCCGCATACGTTCAAATGGAGAGTGAAAGATGAATATGCAAATCAAAACCACCATGAAAGCCGCGATTGTGAAGGCGTTTGGTGAACCGCTGGTGATTGAGCAGGTGCCGGTGCCGTCCGTTGGGCCAGGACAGATTCTGGTGAAAATCGCCGCCACCGGCGTGTGCCACACCGACCTGCACGCCGCCGAAGGCGACTGGCCGATCAAGCCCAATCCGCCGTTCATTCCCGGTCACGAAGGCGTCGGGCAGGTGGTAGCCGTCGGCGAAGGGGTGAAGCATCTCAAACTGGGCGATCGCGTCGGGGTACCGTGGCTCTACTCGGCGTGTGGCCACTGCGAGCACTGCCTCGACAGCTGGGAGACGCTGTGTCTGTCGCAGCAGAATGCCGGCTATTCGGTCAACGGCAGCTTTGCCGAGTACTGCCTGGCGGATGCCAACTACGTCGGCATCATTCCGGATAACGTTGAGTTTAATGAAGTGGCACCGATTTTATGTGCTGGCGTAACGGTTTACAAAGGCCTGAAGATGACCGATACCAAACCGGGTGACTGGGTGGTGGTTTCCGGCATCGGCGGGCTGGGGCACATGGCTATTCAGTATGCGGTGGCGATGGGGCTCAACGTGGCGGCGGTCGATATCGACGACGATAAGCTGGCATTTGCCAAACGGCTCGGTGCCAGCGTGGTTGCCAATGCGAAGCAGGTCGATCCGGCGAAAGTGTTCCAGGAAAGTTTTGGCGGTGCGCACGGCGTGCTGGTGACGGCGGTCTCGCCAAAAGCGTTTGAACAGGCGATCGGCACGCTGCGTCGCGGCGGCACCATGGTGCTCAACGGCCTGCCGCCGGGGAAATTCGATCTCTCGATCTTCGACATGGTGCTGGATGGCATTACGGTGCGCGGCTCGATTGTCGGCACGCGTAAAGATCTGCAGGAGGCACTGGATTTTGCCGGTCGCCATAAGGTGAAAGCGAATGTCGCGGTTGAGCCGCTGACTAACATCAACGATATCTTTGCGCGCATGCACGCCGGCAAAATTGAAGGGCGTATTGTGGTGGATATGTCGCTGTAGTGACGCTGAGCGGACCGCGTGGAGCCAGAGCATCGCGGTCCGCTGTGGCTAAGTCATTAACTGCTGGCGAGCAGCGCCTCCAGCTCCACGCGGCTCGTCACTTTGCTGTCAATTTTAATGTAGGCACTTTTCTCTTCCGGCACGATAAACACTGACGCCACGCCGGGCTGCGCGCGCAGCCGCTTCTCCAGATTCGGTACTGCCAGCACCGCATCACTCAGCACCAGGCGCAGGCTGCTGACGTACGGCGGCTCCTGCATCGACATGGCGACAAACAGCCACGCCGCAGCCACTATCGCGCCGACCAGAAACACCGTTTGCGCATCGAAGTGGCCGAAAATCCAGCCGCCCAGGCTGCCGCCAATCGCGACGCCAATAAACTGGCTGGTGGAATAAATCCCCATGGCCGTGCCTTTGTAGCCCGCCGGCGACTCTTTGCTGATCAGCGACGGCAGAATCGCTTCCATCAGGTTAAAGGCGAGGAAAAACAGCTGCACGCCAATCACCAGCGTCCAGAAGTGGCCTGCGGCGCCCCACAGCACAATTTCCGCGATGATGATCAGCGCCACGCAGCCGACAAACACCCGCTTCATGCGGCGCTTTACCTCGGCATAGATAATAAACGGCACCACGGCGACAAACGCCACCAGCATGGTCACCAGATACACTTTCCAGTGTTCAGCCGCCGGGAAGCCTGCCTGTTCAAACTGGCCCGGCAGCGCGACGAAGCTCGACATCAGCAAAATGTGCAGACAGAGAATGCCGATATTCAGCTTCAGCAATTTGGGATTAGCCAGCACTGCGCGAATGCTGCCTTTGACCATGCCGGATTCGCGGTTCAGCACGTGGCCCGGCGCATTGGGCACTACCAGCAGGGTGATCACGATACCCAGGCTGGCGAGCAGGGCAATCATCCAGAACAGCGCGTGCAGACCCAGCGCATGCGTGACAATCGGGCCGACCACCATGGCAATCGCAAAGGTAACGCCGAAGCTGATGCCGATAAACGCCATCGCTTTGGTGCGGTTCTGTTCACGGGTCAGGTCTGACAGCAGTGCCATCACCGCCGCGGCAATGGCACCGGAGCCCTGCAGCGCGCGACCAAGGATAATGCCCCAGATGGAGGTGCTGGTGGCGGCAATAAGGCTACCAAGCACAAACAGCAGCAGGCCACCGACAATCAGCGGCTTGCGGCCAATACGGTCGGACAGCAGACCAAAGGGGATCTGAAACACGGCCTGCGCCAGACCATAAATACCAATTGCCAGACCGATCAACGTTTCGCTGGCGCCCTGTAAAGCCATACCGTAAGTGGTCAGTACCGGCAGGACCATAAACATTCCCAGCATGCGCAGGGAAAAAACTGTGCCTAAACCCCATGTTGCCCGAAGCTCAACTGGTGTCATTCTATTATCGTTCATTCCAACCTCTGTAAGTTTATGCCCCTGGGACTTCAGGTTGCAGCGGCACAGGTTGCGCGCCCTTATCTGCGACCCGGCTCACCGGGACATGCAGCGCTTATTTTAGGAAGCAGGGCAGGGCGGGTAAAACAATTGTTTTTAAGCAGTGGTAACAAAAAGAAAGGGCGCGAAATTCGCGCCCTTGTCCGGAGTAACGGTCTGACTTACCAGACGTAAGTCAGCAGGTCCTTAGAGGCCGGGGCCATAAAGTCCACCGACATCATCACGCTCAGCGCAGTGATGGCGACAATGGAGAACACGAACAGTTTACGCGCCCAAACTTTGTCGTTTGAGGTTTTGTAACCTGACAGTGCCATACCCAGCCACCACACGCTGACGGCGGCAGCCACCACCAGATATTTGTAGCCAGCATAACCGCCCAGCGACAGCATCAGCGTGGCAATCATGAACGCCAGGATGTACAGCGTAATATGATTTTTTGCCACGGAGATGCCTTTCACCACCGGCAGAACCGGAATATTGGCGGCCTGATAATCTTTGAAGCGGAAGATGGCAATCGCGTAGGAGTGCGGCATCTGCCACAGGCTAAAGATAGCCAGTAAGATTAACGCGCCGGCATCAAACTGGTTGGTCACCGCGCAGTAGCCAATCACTGGCGGCGCAGCGCCAGAGAGGCTGCCAATCAGCGTGCCATAGACCGAATGACGCTTCATGTAGAGGCTGTAAATGCCGACATAGACGACGAAGCCCATCACCGCCAGCCACATGGCCAGCGGGTTAGCGCCAAAATACAGCAACGCAAAGCCAGCAATACCCAATGCGGTTGCATAAACCAGGCTTA
>NZ_JASEWO010000283.1:0-3446 GCF_030024295.1 Pantoea sp. Pa-EAmG | reverse complement strand
CTCTGGTCAGCCAGATGCCGAAAGCGAAAGCGTAAGGCGGTAGCAGGGATGAAAACAGTACGACCATTGTGGGGGCGGGGCCAGATGGTCTCCCCGCAGCATTTTCAACAGCAGGCCGCTTCTGCGGCCTGGCAGACTGAGTGCGTCGCCCGTATGGGTTCAGCAGAACCTTGGGGGATTGTGCAGGCAATATTTGATGCTGCGTTGCTGAAACAGGGAAAACTGAAAGCCAGCCGTCTTTGTGTGCGTTTTGCAGACGGGATGCTGATTGATACGGACAACGCAGATTCACTGCCAGCGGTGATGACTCTGCCGGAAAGCCACACCCTGACGGTGGTCCTGGCCCTGCCTCTTGAGCATGAAAATGGCGGCAACTGTCTGCAACCGGAGCAACATGCCGAGCGTCCGGTGCGCTGGCGTTTGGCCTGGCGGGAGGTGCGTAACCAGTACGGTGACGACAGCCGCCAGATTGCGGTCATGCAGCCAGAGCTAACGCTTCGCGCGCTTAATGATGACAACGGCAACTACCAGACCGTACCGGTGGCCCGTCTTAAGCGCGACAGCCAGGGAAAGTGGTTGCAGGATGAAGCCTTTATTCCTCCATTACTGTACGTGCAGGCAAGTCCGTGGCTGACGGAACAGTTGGCGCAACTGACGGGCCAGTTACGCTCCCGGCTGACGCGCTTGATGGCGATGCGCCGGGAAAGCAACGAGCGGATGGCAGACTTTGCGGTAGCTGACGTCTCCCTGTTCTGGCTGCTGAATGCGCTCAACAGCGCAGAACCCGTGCTGAGGCACTTTGTACGTCACCCGCAGACTCACCCGGAACGGCTTTATGAAGCCCTGGCTGGGCTGGCGGGCAGTCTGCTGACGTTCTCGCTTGACCATACCATCGCCGATATTCCGGCATACCGCCACGGACAGCTGACCGAGGTTTTCCCACCGCTGTTTGATCTGCTGGGCGTACTGCTGGAGGCGAGCCTGCCATCAAGAGTCGTAGCGATTGAGATGGAGAAGGATGAACGTCGCAAACGCTGGCATGCCCGTCTACTTGACCCGAGGCTGCGCGAGGAGGCCGATTTTTATCTCTCGGTACGCTCCCCGCTTCCGGTGGCGCAACTGCTGGAACAGTTTCCGCAGCAGTGCCGGGCAGGCAGCCCGGACGAGGTGGACCGGGTGGTAAACGGCTCGCAGGCTGGTATTCCTCTACGCGCCATGACCCACGTTCCGGCTGCCATTCCCCTGCGGCTTGAGAACCAGTATTTCACCCTGGATATGACTCACCCGGCGGCTCAGGCCATGCTGGCGGAGGGAAGCTGTGTGTTTTACGTGCCAGGGTTGCTGGGTGAACCTGAACTTGAACTGTTTGCGGTGCTGCGCTCATGAAACAGGAAATCTGTATTGACGACCTGATGGCGGATACGTGGCTGACGGTAACGGAACTGCGCTATGGCGCAACGCTGGCGAGTGGTGACGGCGAGGTGCTCTGGCAGCGCTGCGTAGACGACATCACCCGTGTGATGGCGCACCTGGAGCAGGCTGGCCTCAGTGAAGCCAGCCGTCAGCATATTCTGTATGCCTGGTGTGCCCTGCTGGATGAAACCGCCAAGGGCCGGGACGGGGAGGATGACGCCTGTATCGTCTGGTATGACCGCCCCCTGCAGGCGAAATATTTCGGTACGATGGACGCAGGAGACGAGCTGTATGAGCGGATGCGTGAGGTACTGCGGGAACCCGTGCCGGATATGGCGGTGCTGACCTGTTTTCACCGGGTGCTAATGCTGGGCTTTAAGGGGCGTTATGCCCTGAATGACCCGGCGCGGGAACAGCTGATCCGGGCGCTTGCGGAGCGCGTACCGTCGTTTGAGACCACACAGGAACGGCCGCTGCTGGCTACGGTCTCCGGCGGTTACGGACTGCGTGAGTGGCTGCGGCACTGGCCAGTGTGCATCGGGCTATCGGCCATGATTGTCGCCGGACTGTGGCTGGGGCTGAATCACTGGCTGGATACGCTGGTTGAGGCGTTGCTGTCGGGAGCCGGGAAATGAGCGTGCGCCATCTGCGCCTGTTGTGGTTGTGGGGCGGGCTGCTTGCGTTAGTGCTGTGTCTGTTGTTTCTGCCTCTCTCCTCAACGGCACATGCTGCCCTCATTCTGCTGGTGTTAACCGTCGTGGTTGCCGGCCTGATTTACGCCGGACGCCGCGGGGGTGTTTCTCCAGAGGATATTCGCTGGCTGAATGATCTGCCGGAAGCGCCTTATCGCCTGCCGGTGGTGCTGGTCTGCGGCGATATGACTGCATGGCCTGGGGAGAGCAGACCACACCGCACGGCGCAGGGCTGCTGGCTGAAGGTCGCCACCGCTGAGCTGCAACAGACGGTACGCCATCTGCTTTGGCAGCGTCCGGAACTGGGGGCTCAGTTGGCGGTCATGTTCAGTGTCTGCCCCGTTCAGCATACGGATGAAACGGAACTGGCCGCCCGACTGCATGAACTGCGCTGGCAGCTGACACAGATGCGGCGCGATTGCGGGCGGACCGTTCCACTGTTGCTGATGAGTACAGTTGCCGGTATGTCCGTCGATGAGGCGTTGTGGCAGACGGTGCGAATGGAAGAACCGATGCGGGTCTGGCATGACGATGACACGCCCGTCAGCGTCAGCGCATGGCTGTTACAGGGAAACACTGCCGCCCGTCATTTGACTCAGGTGCGGATGAGCGCCCATGCGCGCTTTGTGGCGGAAACGGTGCTGCCGGTTTTAACGGAAGAGCCAGCGGATATGCCGCGCCTGCAGCCTTCTATGGTGCTCTACCGAATGGCGGCATTATCCGGCGGGACGGCAGTTGCCGAATCCCTCTGGCATTCCTGGCTGGCCCGGAGAACCACCCTGACCGGACTTCCTGGTTGGTTGCCTGCTGCCAGCGCATCTGATGCTGCTGTACTGCCGGATTTTGTCCTTCCGTTGCTGCCACAGGGCGGTGGCGTGACGCCGCGCAGCCGTTTTCTTCGACGGGCATTCTGCCTCTTTACTCTCGCGACAGTTATTGCGCTGTGCAGTAGCGGCTGGAATAACCGCCAGCTGTTACAGCGGCTGAGTTTTGACATTGACCATTATGACCGCATTGCCATGGATAACTATGGCCCGAAAGCAGCGGCTGTCAGGGTTTTACGTGACGATGCAACGCTGTTGGATAACTGGTCACGTAACGGCGAACCGGTGAACATGAGTCTCGGGCTGTATCAGGGGGAGCGTCTGCGCATGCCGATCGTTGACGCCATTCGCTCATACGTCCCGCCTCCGCTGCCGCCAAAACCGGTCGAAAAAGCCATACCCAAAATCGTCCGCCTCGACAGCATGTCGCTGTTCGACACCGGCAGGTGGGCGCTGAAGCCAGGTTCCACGAAGCTGCTGGTCAACTCGCTGGTGGGCATTAAGGCGAAGCCCGGCT
>NZ_JASEWO010000282.1:0-3454 GCF_030024295.1 Pantoea sp. Pa-EAmG | reverse complement strand
GTTATATTAATGGAATGAATAAATTGTGAACCATTTCAAACTTAAAGCGCTTGCTCTGATGTGTCCTTGCTATTTTGCGGCGTTCAGCACTTACGCTGAACCCGTGTCACTTGGGGCTTCGGTTATTTATGCCCAGTCGCCGTACCGCGGCGGCCAGGACCGTTATCTGCCGATCCCGGTCATCAATTATGAGGGGGAAAACTTTTGGTTCCGCAGCCTGCAGGGCGGTTATTACCTGTGGAAAGACCCGCAGAATCAGCTGTCGTTAACGCTGCTGGGCTCGCCGCAGCAGTATGACCCGAAAGATAACGATCTGGGCGATATGAAAGGGCTGGACAAGCGTCGTATGACGCTGATGGCCGGCGCAACTTATCGTCACGTTGCTGACTGGGGGATTGTGCGTACCGCGCTGCTGGGCGATGTGCTGAATAACAGCAACGGCATGATTTGGGACCTGACCTACCTGTACCGCTTTGATTTCGGCGCGTTCAGCCTGACACCGGGCATTGGCGCAATGTGGAACAGTGCCAACCAAAACCGCTATTACTACGGCGTTTCCGGCCACGAAAGCGCGCGTACCGGCATCGATCGCTATCACCCGGACGACAGCTGGTCGCCTTACGTCGAGATGAACGCTAGCTACCAGATCAGCGAGAGCTGGAACGCCAGCCTGTCAGGCCGTTACACCCGCTTCGCCAGTGAAATTAAAGACAGTCCGATGGTGGATAAAGACGGTCAGTTTACGCTGTGGACCGGCGTCAGCTACAGCTTCTGATGACCACACGAACGCCTCATAATGAGGCGTTTTTGTTACCTTGCACCAATATTGCGCCCCGTAATGGCGCAGCGGGAGGTGAGATGAAGACGATTCAGTTTAACGACGATACGCCGTTACCGGCTATCGGCCAGGGCACCTGGTTTATGGGCGAGAATCCGGCACAGCGGGCGCAGGAAATCGCTGCGCTGCAGGCTGGACTGGACGCCGGACTGAAACTGATCGATACCGCTGAGATGTATGCCGAAGGCGGCGCGGAAGAGGTGGTCGGCGCAGCGCTGCGCGGACGGCGCGATCAAGCCTGGCTGGTATCAAAAGTTTACCCGTGGAATGCCGGTGAGGTCGATGCGATTGACGCCTGTGAGCGCAGTCTGCGCCGTCTGCAGACGGACTATCTCGATCTTTATCTGTTGCACTGGCGCGGTAATGTACCGCTGGAAGAGACCGTGCGCGCCATGCAAACGCTGCAGCAGCAGGGCAAAATCCGCCACTGGGGCGTCTCCAATTTTGATAGCGACGATCTGCAGGAGCTGTGGAGTGAAGCCGGAGGGATGGGCTGCGCGACTAATCAGGTGCTGTACCATCTGGCTTCGCGCGGTATTGAATTTGATTTACTGCCGCTCTGTCAGCAGCACCATACACCCGTCATGGCTTACTGTCCGCTGGCGCAGGCCGGACGGCTGCGTCAGGCGCTGTTTGACGATGCGACTCTGCAGCAGATTGCACAACAGAAGGGCATCAGCATCGCTCAGTTGCTGTTGAGCTGGGTGATTCGCCAGCCGGGCGTAATGGCCATTCCCAAGGCGGGCAGCGTGGCGCACGTGCAGGAGAATGCGGCGGCCCTGAATATCACCCTGACCAGCGATGAGCTGGCGCTGCTGGATCGCGCCTTTCCGCCGCCGCAGCATAAACTGGCGCTGGATGTGGTGTAAACGGCGCGTGCGCGCCGTTCAGCATTACTTATTGCGGATTCTCAGCGTGACGCCAAGGCGGGCAGGGGTTTCTCCGGCACTTTTCATCGGTTTGCTAATCCGCGCCGTCTCCACGCATACCATGGTTTTATAACCATCATTAGGCATATCGGCCATGCTGCAGGACAGTGCCGGGCCAGGATTCCAGGTGACAACGTCACTTTGATAATGGTGATAGACTTCAATCTGGCGTTTACCGGCGCGATCGTGGATCACGCTGCAGTCTTCCGCTGCGGTATGAATGCGATCAACCCGATCGGGATAAGTTTGTTTCCCGTCCGCTGCGCTGCCGATGGCACTGTCCTGCACCTTATCGATGTAGCTGTTGCCGAGCCCGCTGACTTCAACCTGCGCAATGTCCGCCACCTGAAAATAGCTGTGCAGCGCGGCAGTGGCTTCATAATCGCCCCAGGCTTCCAGCTCAATCTCACAGTGTTCAGCAATGCGGAAGCGCGCCAGCAGTGTGAAGTCGTGCGGCCACAGTTTTTTCGTTTGTGCATTACTTTCCAGCGTGAACGTCAGCATGACCGCATCTTCGTTCTCATCATGCGCCGTCAGCGTCCACGGCTGATTGCGGGCAAAGCCATGCGCAGGTTCACCTGCCGGACCAAACCACGGCCAGCAGACCGGCACGCCGCCGCGAATGGCTTTTCCGCTGACGAATGGCGTCTTGTCGCTGAGCCAGATGGCGGGCTGCTGACCGGCCGGTTGCCATGCCAGTAGGTGCGCACCCTGCAGGGCAATGGCGGCGCGCACTTTCGGATGGCTGATCACCAGAATCGATAATTCACCCATCTGACGCTGCGACAGGTAAGGGGTGATCTGCGTCACCACGGGCAAGTTAAAGAGCGAATTGTGCATTGTCAGACCTTCTCTCATCCAATCGAAAAAAAAGGGGCGACCGAAGTCACCCCTTGTCTGTTTAGCCGGTTAGCTTACTTAGCAGCAACCAGTGCAATCAGATCCAGAACCTTGTTGGAGTAACCGGTTTCGTTATCGTACCAGGAAACCAGTTTCACAAAGTTGTCGTTCAGAGCGATACCGGCTTTCGCGTCGAACACGGAAGTCAGGGTTTCGCCGTTGAAGTCGGTAGAAACCACGTCGTCTTCGATGTAGCCCAGCACGTCTTTCATGTCACCTTCAGCAGCGGCTTTGATGGCTGCACAGATGTCTTTGTAAGACGCTGGTTTTTCCAGACGAACGGTCAGGTCAACCACAGACACGTTTGGTGTTGGTACGCGGAACGCCATACCGGTCAGTTTACCGTTCAGCTCTGGCAGAACTTTGCCTACTGCTTTTGCTGCGCCGGTAGAAGATGGGATGATGTTCTGCGCTGCACCGCGGCCGCCGCGCCAGTCTTTGTGAGACGGGCCATCAACGGTTTTCTGAGTGGCGGTGGTGGCGTGAACAGTGGTCATCAGACCTTCAACGATACCGAACTTGTCGTTGATTACTTTAGCCAGCGGTGCCAGGCAGTTGGTGGTGCAGGAAGCGTTAGACACGATGTCCTGGCCGGCATATTTGTCGAAGTTGGCACCACGAACGAACATTGGGGTGTCATCTTTAGACGGGCCAGTCAGAACCACTTTCTTCGCGCCGGCAGTGATGTGTTTACGTGCGGTTTCGTCGGTCAGGAAGATACCGGTTGCTTCAGCAACAACGTCAACACCCACTTCGTCCCATTTCAGGTTAGCCGGGTCTTTCTCAG